>URCX01000113.1 GCA_900546465.1 uncultured Bacteroidota bacterium
CAAGCCCAAATGCTCTTTCGGAGTTACGTAGCAAAGCATTGCCGTGCCGAACCAGCCGATCATTGCCGCTCCTATGGCGGAGGTGATGTGGTCATAGCCCGGTGCGATGTCCGTTGTCAAAGGTCCCAAGGTGTAGAACGGTGCATTGTGGCAACATTCCTTTTGTTTTTCCATGTTTTCTTTGATTTTGTGCATAGGAACGTGTCCTGGACCTTCGATAAGAACCTGTACATTGTGCTTCCATGCCAGCTTGGTCAATTCTCCCATTGTTTCCAATTCTCCAAATTGAGCTTGGTCGTTTGCATCATGAATACTGCCCGGACGCAATCCGTCTCCTATACTTACTGCAACATCGTATTGTGCCAACAATTCGCAAATTTCATCGAAATGAGTGTAAAGGAAGTTTTCCTGATTGTGTGCAGTAATCCATTTTGCCATTATGGAACCGCCGCGGGACACTATTCCGGTCAATCGTTTTGCCGCATAAGGGATATGTTTCTGCAATAAGCCTGCGTGAATTGTGAAATAATCGACACCCTGTTCGCATTGTTCGATAAGGGTATCCTTGAATATTTCCCACGTAAGGTCTTCTGCCTTGCCGTTAACCTTTTCCAATGCTTGGTAAACAGGCACACTGCCCATGGGAACAGGGCAATTACGAATTATCCACTCTCTTGTCTCGTGGATATGCTTGCCTGTGGATAAATCCATCAGCGTATCGCCGCCCCAACGTGAAGACCATACGGATTTTTCCACCTCTTTCTCTATATCGCTGCTCAATGCGGAATTGCCGATATTGGTATTTATCTTCACAAGGAACTTGCTTCCTATAATCATAGGCTCTGCTTCGGGGTGGTTAGGGTTTGCCGGAATGACGGCTCTTCCTTCTGCCACCTCCTGACGCACAAATTCGGGTGTTATGTAGCTGTTTTCTTTCTTTCCCGAAGCAAGATTTTCTCTGATAGCGACGTATTCCATTTCAGGAGTGATGATTCCTTTCTTCGCCAAAGCCATTTGAGTTATCTCACAGCCTTTTTTTGCTTTGTAAGGCAGGTTCTTGGGTTGGAAACGCAGTGCTTCCAAAGCAGGATCGTTCAGTCTCAATTTGCTGTAAACCGAAGTAAAATCATCAAGCTTCTGTAAATCCTCTCTTTTGCTTAACCAACGGTCGCGAAGTCGAGGTAAGCCTTGCTTCAAATCAATCTTTACGCTATCGTCAGTGTAAACGCCGGAAGTATCATAAAGCCTTATGCTGCCATTACTGTGTCTTACGCCGTCTATCACTGTATCTGTCAACTGCACTTCCCGCATGCCGACATTTATGTCGTGAATTTCTCCTTTGATATATACTTTCTTTGAAGCCTCATAGGCTTTACAAATATCTTCTGTGTGTTTCATTGTATCAACTCTTCGTTTTATTTGACTGTTCTATAAATTCAAGAAATCCGTTAAAGGTGATGATGCTTGGGCTGTTTGAAACCTTGCAGCCAAACCGCTCTCGTATGCAATCCTTCCCGCTTCCGTCGCTTTGGCAAAAGCCTCTGCCATTCTCACAGGGTCGCCGGCTATTGCTATTGCGGTGTTAACCAAAACCGCATCGGCTCCCAACTCCATGGCTTCGGCAGCATGGCTCGGTGCCCCTATGCCTGCATCTATCACAACCGGCACATTGCTCTGCTCGATTATGATTTCCAACAATTCTTTCGTTACCAAACCCATATTGGTTCCTATTGGTGCTGCCAGCGGCATGACGGTTGCTGCCCCTGCTTCCTCCAACTGTTTACATAAAACAGGGTCTGCCTGAACGTAAGGCAAGACTATGAAGCCGTCTTTTGCCAATTCCTCCGTTGCTTTCAAGGTTTCTATCGCATCGGGGAAGAGATGCTTGGGGTCGGGGTGGATTTCCAATTTCAGCCAGTTCGTTTGCAAGGCTTCTCTTGCGATTTGAGCAGCGAATACCGCCTCTTGGGCTGTTCTCACTCCCGAAGTGTTCGGTAATAAGACCACTTCATTTCTATCGATATTAGCAAGCATATCATCTGATTCCGAATGCTCCATATCAACTCTTTTCAATGCTGTGGTAACCATTTGAGTGCCGGAAGCCTTTATTGCTTTCCCCATTACCTCATTTGAAGGGAATTTACCGGTTCCGAGAAACAATCTCGAATTGAACCCTTTCCCTGCTATTATAAGCTTTTCCATTTGAATGTTTTTATACTGTTTCTATTGTTTTTACTGTTTAGTGTATGTTTGTTTGCCATTGTGTTATCTCTTCCCGAAGATTCCGAATGGTCTTTTCGGGATTCGGTGCTTCGAGAACAAGAGAAGAAATCGCTATTCCATAAACACCTGCCTCCATAAGCCCTTTTACATCTTCGAGACATATTCCTCCGATGGCATATACAGGTATATGAATATTGTGTTTCCTGCATTCGGCAATCAAAGTCCTGTATCCATCCACTCCAAGCACGGGGCTGAGCTTTTCTTTCGTCCGAGTAAATCGATAAGGCCCCACTCCCAAATAGTCGGCTCCGGATTTCGCTGCTGTGAAAACCTGTTCAAAGGTATTGCATGTAAGACCTATGATTTGTTTATCGGTCAATTTCTGCCTTGCAACAGTGATTTCCTCGTCTGTCTGCCCCAAATGCACTCCGCAAGCTCCCGTTTCAGCGGCGATTTCCGCATAATCATCGATTATCAATGACGCTCCTGCTTTATCACATTCCTCTTTCAGCCTCCAAGCCGCCTGCTTCACCGTATCCAAATCGCAATGCTTCATTCTCAACTGTATCAAACGTATTCCGTTATCCAATGCCACTTTTGCTCCCTCCTCATACGAATATCTGTCATTGGCATGTGTTATGAAATAAAGCCTGTCTGCATTCATTTGTTTCTTCATTCGTATTCCTTATTTGACGTTACGCCATAAACTTCCCATTAAAGCTGCTGCCGAAAAGCCCATCTCTTCCAATTCTCCGAACTTTCCTTCATCTATTCCGGAAAGAGCAAACACTTTTTCGTCTATCACAGCCTCCTTTGCTGCTTTCTGCAATTCTTCTTTTGAGAATTTGCTTTTGTATTCCTGCTTACTGATACTGTCGAAAATCGGAGATAGAAAAACATAATCCGCTTTCGGTTTCATCTGCCGTACTTCTTCCAAGCTGTGGCAGCTGTAACTTATTCTGCCTCTGTAACCGACCGTAGCCGTTCCGCCATTCCTTTTATTCAAATGCACTCCCCCTACTCCGAATCTGTCGGCAAGTTCTATGCAATCCTGCAAGCACAATCTCTCTCGCAATCTCACAGGAAAGGCTTCAAGCCATAGCTCCATATCTCTCTCGGAGAACGAAGGTTTTCTCAGATGAAAAAACTCCAAACGCCCGCTATCCAATAATGAAACTATGGTTTGTCGTTCCAAATCGGCATTTCCGAATTCCGGCATGGTAATTCCGATTAACCTCCGCATGTTGCACGAATAAGCGTTACGCTATCTCCTTCTTTGAGTTGGTAAGTACTCCAATCCTCCTTGCGTATTACTTTCATGCCTATGGCAACAGCAATATTGTCAACAGACTTACCATTCACAATTTCAGCCAACCGCTCCACAGAACAGTTTTCGCAGACTTCCATTTCTTTCTTATTCACGATTATCTTCATATATCACGAGTTTTTCAGGCTTAAAAAAATGATTCAAACTGCCATGTCCATGCCCCAAGAACAAGTCCTTTGCATTCAAAATGGCATTATGCACAAATTCCACGGCTTTGCCGACCGACTGTTCCAAATCACAGCCCATGGCACAGTACGAGGCAATGGCGGAAGAGAGGCTGCAACCTGTTCCATGTGTGTTTTGGGAATCTATCTTCTCGGAAACAAAGTCCTCAAACACCAAACGTCCGTCCTGCTTGCGGAGCAAAATATCCTTCAACTCCCTTTTGTTCTCCAAATGTCCGCCTTTTACAAGTACGGCTTTTGCTCCCAAATCCGCAATACGCCTTGCCGCCTCACGCATTTCCTCTTCTGTCTCTATTTTCTTCATATTCGACAGCACCTCAGCCTCATGCAAATTAGGCGTTACCAAACTTGCTACGGGAAAGAGGTATCTTATCAATGCATCTCGCAAATTCTCTCTCGCCAAAAGGCTGCCGCTTGTTGCCACCATTACAGGGTCAAGAACAACACTGCCTTTGAAACCGTTGTCTTGCAAACAGTCAGCAACACAACGGGCAATCGCCTCATCATGAAGCATACCTATCTTCACTGCTTTCACAGGCAAATCTGCCAATACCGCATTTATCTGCCCCTTTACGTATTTCTCTTCTATGGGCAGCACATCGCTTACCCCCAAAGTGTTTTGACAAGTAACAGCCGTTACGACGCTGCAAGCAAACACGCCCAAAGCCGACATGGTCTTCAAATCGGCTTGAATGCCTGCCCCTCCCGAAGAATCGGAACCCGCAATACTCATTGCCATATACACATTATTCATAAGCAACAAAGTTTTTTTCAAACTCTTCCGGTCTTTCGATCGACAAAAGCATGAACTTACATATATAAATATAAGGGGTGGAAAATAACCCGCTCCGCATTACCGTAACGGTTAAAGGGTATAATCTCAGCCTACGAAAATAAGCACCCCATGCAATAAACGACAACAACATGCCGTTCTTAATTCGGTGCAAAGATATGAAAAAACATCGAACTCCAAGATGGAAAAGAGTTTTTTATTCGTATCCTCGCCTGACTTGTACATAAACAAAATAAGGCAGCACAAAGAAACAGAGAAAAACAACTAACAAATAAAAACACACACAAATGAAAAGAACATTATTCGCAGCAGCTCTAATAGCCGTAACGGCATTTGCAGCCTGCACAAACAAGAAAGCAGAACAACAATTAGTAACACAAAAGGCTCTTCAAGACTCCATAGAGTCCGTATTGGCAAGCAAAAACGCAGAAGTCGAGATGTTGTTCCAACAGTTGAACGAAATAGAAGAAAGTCTCACTGCTGTAACGAGTAAATACGCCAATGTATCCAAGTTGAAGAACAGAACAGGAGAAGTGAATGCCGATACACGTAGCAGAATAACGGCACAAATTCAAGACATAAACGAGATTTTGAATGCCAACAAGCAGAAAGTGGATCAAATCAACAGTCAGTTGAGAAAGAGCAACAAGAACAACAAAGAGTTGACCGCTTTCATAGAAAAGTTGCAACAAAGAATAACAGAACAAGAGGAAGAGATACAACTCTTGACGACCGAATTGCAGAAAAAGAAAATAGTTATAGAGAACTTAAACAAGAATCTCGATGAGCTAAGCAAGCAAAACCAAGACAAGGACGAGCATATAATGCGAATTGAAGAGGAAAAGAACACAGCGTATTACATAATCGGAACACGCAAACACTTGGTTGAGCAGAACATCATCAGCCGCAAAGGCGGTTTCTTGGGAATAGGCAGGAGAAGCTCGGTAAGCAGCGACAGCGACTTGCAGAAATATACCAAGATAGACATACGTAAGATAACCGAAATCAAACTTTCAGGCAAGAAAATAAAAATCCTTACATCTCACCCAAGCAGTTCTTACACCTTGGTGGGAGAAGAGAAGAGGCCTACTGCAATACAGATAAACAATCCTGCGGAATTCTGGCAAAAGAGCAAGTTCCTCGTTATCGAAATAGACGATTAAAAGAGAAAAAACGAAAAGTCATAACACAATGGAGGGAGATGCGATTATCGCACTCCCTCTTTATCTTTCACTATACCTGACAAAAACCACAAATTCTCCGCCAAACCACCCTCCAAATACACCTCGTCAAATTCTTTCGGCGTTTGAGAAAATTAAAACGCCGAAATAATTTTTCCAAACGGCGTTTTAGAAAACTGAAAGGGCGTTTGGTTGTATTGGTTCCAAGTGGTTGATTTTTCAATAGTTGCCAGGGTGTGGTGAGGGGTTTGGATTTGTTGTCGGAATAGGTTGAAAAAACGGTTTATTTTCAGTGTGTTATTTGTTTGTTCCGAAAAATGTTCTACCTTTGCTCTTTTAAAATCTTTTGAGAGATGGAGACAATTAGAAAATTCGGCATTTTGTTGCTTTGTATCTTTGCTGTAACGGCATTTTTCGTTTTTTCCAGAGATGAAAAGGAGGAAACAGGGAGAAATTCCGAGGAAGGAGCGAGAGAGGAGATGCCCACAGAGACATTCACTGTGAATGCTGTGCAATTCAAGATGGTGAGAGTGGAAGGCGGAACTTTTCAAATGGGTGGTACCTCGGAGCAAGGCAGCGATGCATTGACAGATGAGAAACCTGTTCATTCGGTTACTCTCTCCGATTACTATATCGGACAAACCCAAGTAACGC
>URCX01000114.1 GCA_900546465.1 uncultured Bacteroidota bacterium
GTAGCAGATAGCTGATGTGAAACTCATGTCGCCACCGCACAGACGGAGAATGTGATACGGAAGCTCAAGTTTTTTGAGCAGACCCTCTACATGTACAAGCATCTCGTCGAGCGACTGGTATGAGTGCTCAGGCTTGTCAATGCGTACAATCTCTACCTTGTCGAATTGATGCAGACGGTTCAGACCGCGAACGTCCTTGCCGTAAGATCCAGCCTCACGACGAAAGCATTGAGAGTATGCACAGTATTGTAAAGGAAGTTCCTTCTCCTTTTGAATTGTATCTCTGAATATATTAGTTACAGGAACCTCCGCAGTAGGTATCATATAAAAGTTATCCAAAGGAATAACATACATTTGTGCTTCCTTGTCAGGCAGTTGTCCCGTTGCCATTGCGGAGTTCTCGTTGACCATCAAAGGAGGCTGAACCTCGATAAAACCATCTTTCATTGCTTCGTCCAAGAAGAAATTTATCAATGCTCTTTGCAGTTTTGCACCTTTGCCTTTATATACAGGAAATCCGGCTCCTGTTATCTTGTTTCCCAAATCGAAATCAACTATATCGTATTCCGAGCAGAGTTCCCAGTGAGGTTTGGCATCGGAATCGAGCTTTGGCATTTCTCCCTTTTGCAAAACTGTAATATTATCTTCTGCTCCAAATCCCTCAGGAACATCTTTGTTCGGAAGATTGGGTATGGAAAGAAGTAAAGTCTTGATTTTCTCTTCGCTTTCGGTAAGTTGTTCGGCAAGTTCTTTTTCTTTATTCTTGTATTCGCTTGTCTTGGCTTTCAATGCTTCCGCTTCATCATTTTTGCCCTGTTTATATAAGATGCCTATTTGCTTTGCAATTGAATTGGCTTCTGCTTTGATTTTGTCTGATTCCGTTTGAACGCTGCGTCTTGTGTTATCTGCTTCAAGCAAATCACCTATAATCTGCTCGACATTCTTAAAGTGCTTTACCTTCAAGCGTTCAATGACATAGTCCTTGTTTTCCCGTATAAAATTAAGCTGTAACATATCTTTGTATCTCTTTATCCTTTATTACTTATTTCCTATCGAAAAATATACTCTTCTCACTTGCCGACAGAGCTATCGCAAGCATGGTTTGACAGTCCTCAAGCATTCCCAAATTCTTAGCAGCCAAACCCACAGAGAACATTACACGACTGTCCACCTTACAATCCGCCGCCTTACTGCATGCACTGCCGACTGCAATACCCAAATCATTTGAATTGAAAAAACATGGCGTAAGCGGCGAGGCTTCATTCTTCATCTGACAGGTGGCATAACCACAATAACCGCAATCAAGACCGAGTGCAGACAACTTGCTGCCTATCAAAACCACCGCCTGACTTTGCAGAATATTCAAAGCGTCTCTGTGCAAGAACTCCTGACCGCTTGCGGCATACAGTTCTTCCAATTTGTCTGACAGTTTCTTTATATCCTCACCTTCTGCCACCTTGATAAGCAGGTTATTCACTCCTCTTGCTTTTGGCGCAGTCAAGGCGGCAACGCACATGAATTTTGCCACCTGTGAAACCACTTCTTGTTTGAAGTCTTCCAAATCTTTCATTCTTATGTTTATTTCAAAAGATACTCGATCAATTTCTTTGTAGCTCTTCCTCTGTGGGAGATTTTGTTCTTTTCTTCCATGCTGAGTTCTGCAAAACTCTCCCCATAGCCTTTCGGCATAAATATAGGGTCGTAACCGAAACCGCCTTTGCCATATCTCTCAGTCAGAATACAACCTTCGCATTTTCCTTCAAAGAAAAGAGGTTCTCCGTTTTGAATAAGACATATTACCGTTGCAAAACAAGCATTACGATTGGT
Organism: uncultured Bacteroidota bacterium; assembly: GCA_900546465.1. GTDB lineage: Bacteria > Bacteroidota > Bacteroidia > Bacteroidales > P3 > Onthomorpha. The sequence goes on from URCX01000114.1 coordinate 1,828, forward strand.
TTTTCCCTCCATGTTATCCAACAACAAACCCATGTTATCATCAAAGCTACACTTCTCTCCTGCATAACGAGCCGAATAAACACCCGGTTCACCGTTCAATGCCTCAACCATAAGTCCGGTATCATCCGCAAAACAATCCTTCCCGTACTTATCCCAAACATATTTTGCCTTTTGAAAAGCATTTTCCTTCAAAGTACTGCCCGTTTCCGGTATTTCCTCCTTACAACCCAAGTCTTTAAGACTTATAATTTTCACTTTCCCTTGCAACAAACGTTCTATTTCTTCAATCTTATGCTTGTTGTGGGTTGCCATTACCAATTCCCTCATTTGTATTTATCTTTTTCCCAGACTGCAAAGTTATATTCTTTTGCCGTAATCTACAACTTATAAACTCTTCTTTTGCATTTCGGAGATTCAAAACCGAATAATAACTCCTTATCGGTAATATCCTCAAAGCGATAAACAACCTTCTCTGTCAACTCGGCACGACTTAAAGCGTTTACGGCATTCGGCACATCTGTTATTATGATTTTGTTCTCCTTTTTATCCTTTAAATACTGCTGCTTCGTATATTTCTGTGCATGTAACAAGTCTTGTGAATTTACTTTTCCGAACTTATACAGGCAAATATTCTCTACCATGGGTTTGTTCGTCAAGACAAAAACGGCTTCGGGATATTGCTTCGTCAATTCTGCCAATTCCTCATCAGGTTCAAAATGAAACGCATTATTCGGATAAAGAGCGAAACTGATATTCCATACCAACAAAGCGGCAGAAAGCCAAATCACAGGTCTCGAACTTTCAAAATAATATACATATAGCATGATTGTAATAAACGGAATAATGACCATGAACTCTGCATTGCCGTTTGAGAAAGCCGCAAAAGCAATGGTGAGCAACAAAACACCCCAAAGCATTCTCACAAAACGCCTTTCTTGAAATAATTTCAGTTTTCTTCTTTTTATGTTTCTCAAAGCGGCAATACCCAATACCGCAAACACAAAAACAATTACCGATATACCGATGCAAATCGCAGTATAAGAAGCGAACAAGCCGAACACATAACCGTGAAGCTGCACAAAGCTGCGAAGCAAACCCACTGCAGTCAGCATAACAAGCTGTTTCAATACAGGCATTCCCGCCTCTCCACTCAGATAATCATGCAAAGCAAATTCCAATGTGCCGCTCAAAGACAACTCACCGTTCATACCATAGGTTGTGAGCAGATAAAGCAAAGGCACGGAGAGACTTATGGAAAGGAATATCAAGAGATGTTTTTTATGTCTGTCAAATAAAAACACCATAAAAAGGCAAAGCCAAACAAGTATGGAGAGCTGATGAAACAAACAAGCCAAAGAAATACATACAGCAGCTTTCACCACCCTGCCAAGTGAGTTTCTGACAAGAAAAACCTGCATATAATACATTGCCAACAGACAAAACAGCAAAGGAAGTACATAACATTCGTTATCGGTTGCAAATCGCATAAAGCCAAAACAAGAACCGCCGAACGCAATAGCCGCCGAAAGAAAAACCTCATCGGCATTTACCCTTTTAATCATACGACGCAACACCAAGAGACAGCCTCCTGCCACCAAGGCATTCGCATATTGCAACAACACAAGAGGTTCTATGCCTACCCAGTCGAATATTTGCAACAACACTCTGCCATAAAAACAATACAACAGGTGATGCGGACGAAACATCTCCTCTCCCCACAATGAAGAATAGGCATTAGAATAGGCATCTCCCACAGGATTGGCACTCGGGAAAAGGAGATATAAGCCCACAAAACACATGATAAATATATAGGAATATTTCTTCCTCACAAAATACAGCAACTTCATACAATTTTTACTTTACATCAAAGAAACGTACAGCTTTCGCAAAACGTATATAAGTCCATAAAATCAATTCAAAAAGCCTAAACTCAACACATAAATACAATTTTGGGGAGAGAACAAAAACTAAACTCAAACCGTTTCAAATGAAGAGTTCTTTGGGGTAGCTCACATTGTGAAGAAAAAGGGCTTTTGCGGGAGCGCTTCCACCTGCGAGACAACGATCTTTACGTTTTATTATTCCTTCAAACTCCTCTTCATTTATTTTTCCTTTGCCTACCAAAAGCAGTGTGCCGACTATTGCTCTGACCATATTTCTCAAAAAGCGGTTTGCCTCTATGGTGAAAACGATTTGTTCTCCCTCCACTGTCCACTTAGCATAAGTTATATTACAAATATTGTTGTTAACCTGTGTATGCAGTTTACTGAATGAAGTGAAGTCTTTTCTGCCGAGTAGTTTGGTGGCAGCAAGATTCATAGTTTCTACATCCGTATGCCAAGGGTAATACCAGCAAAAAGCATCTCTGAAAGGTTGCTTATTTTGGCTGATATAGTACTTGTATGTTCTGCTCAATGCATCGAAACGTGCATGAGCATTCTCCCGAACGGGATATAAACCGTAGATCCGTACAGAATAGGAGAAATAACGATTGAGACAAAACACCAAATGTTCTCTTTCTTCCATAGAAAGGCTGTCATAATCGAAATGGGCATAGAAATCCGAGGCGTGAACTCCACTATCCGTTCTTCCACAGCCCACAAGTTCGATTTCTTTTCTCAAAACATGAAACAAAGCCCTTTGAAGAGCTTCCTGAACGCTGTCATGACCGTCCTGTATTTGCCAACCGTGGAAATTCTCTCCGTTATATGCCAAATGTAAAAAATATCTCATTCTTCTCTTACTGCTTATTTGTTCTTTCACAAGTGGCAAAGATACGAATTTATCAAAAAAAGAAACGATCGATTTGGACATCGACCGTTTTTATAAAGTTAAAACCTAAAATCAAGTAGCGCATAAGAGAATCGAACTCTTATTTACAGAATGAGAATCTGCCGTCCTAGCCGTTAGACGAATGCGCCATTATCTTTGCGAGTGCAAAGGTACAAATTATTTCCTTACAGCCAAAGAAAATTCGAGATTTATTTCTCTTTTTTCTTCAATTACCTCTTATTGAACACCATTTCACCAATATATTATCGGTTTTCAAGGTATACAAAAAACAGGAATATCGTACCTTTGCAACTTGAATATGAAACAAAATGACATCAGACATACCTTATAACGAAGAGGAATTAGAGGAATTGAGCCATTGCAGCCTTTGTCCGCGAGCTTGCGGAGTTGATAGGCTGAATGGTGAAAAAGGATACTGCAACTGTGGAGCAGGAATAGAAATTTCCTCTGTATGTAAGCATAAAGGAGAAGAACCGACAATAGTCGGAAAAAAAGGAATTTGCAATGTATTCTTCACTCACTGTAACTTGCAATGCGTTTATTGTCAGAACAAGCAAATATCCCGTAATGGCATTCCTGCCAAAAATCCTTTCATAAGTTTCGATGAGCTTATACAGAAAATCGAAAGTGTACTATCGGAAAGCGAAAACGTCATCGGCTTTGTCTCCCCTACCCATCATATTCCATTGATGAAAGCAATTATCAGAACCTTAAACCAAAAGGGTTTACACCCGAAGACAGTTTACAATACCAATGCTTACGATAGTTGCAAGCAGTTAAAAAAGTTAGAAAGCATAATAGATGTTTATCTTCCGGATTACAAATATGCAGACAGCAATCTTGCAAAAGAACTCTCACAAGCAAAGGATTATCCGGATAAAGCCTTAGAAGCCATCAGGGAAATGTACCGCCAGAAAGGCAGCAGCCTGTTAACCGATAAAAATGAGAAAATCGAAAGCGGACTTATAGTCAGACATCTCGTTCTTCCCTCACAAGAAGAAAACAGTAAAAAAGTTTTGGACGCACTGAGCGACATTTCTCTCAACTTGAACATATCTCTGATGAGCCAATACACACCAATAGAACAAATGAAACAGGATTACCTGAACCGCCGCCTCTCGCAAGAAGAATATGATAACATAACAGAATACTTCTACGCTAGAGGACTGCACAAAGGCTTCTTCCAAGATCTATCTTCGCAAGATAATCTTATACCTAACTTCGACAACGACACATGGAGCGGTAAATAAAAACATATACTCCGCCATTTTGTTACTGACAAAACAACGTTTGTATTCAAAATATGTGTTTGACTAACATTTTTGCAGGAGTGTGGTTTTTCAAATACGGGAAATGAGGGAAATCCAATGGAAATATATTACAAAAGAAAGTAAACACAAGGTGGTATTTTGTCGGAAGAAAATAATGTCGTAAATTTGCGTCTTCTATGTTGGCAGAGAAAAAGGAGAAAAGAAAGAGGGTTTTACCGTTGTGCCTGAAACTTTCATTCAGGTTACTCGGCTATTTCTTCTTGTTTGTATATATTCTCGTAGCTCTGTTGAACAGCACCTTGGTTCAGTCTTTTACCGCTGCCAAAGTGGCTGAACATTTTTCCAAAGAGTGGAAAACCAAATTGTCAATAGGTGCTTTGGAGATACGTCCTTTGCTTACTGTTTCCTTAAAAGATATTTACC
>URCX01000115.1 GCA_900546465.1 uncultured Bacteroidota bacterium
AGCTTGGAAACCTGACCATTTATAAAGAAGGTGAAGTGTTAGTCGGGGCATCTTCAAATGAAAACGGAACGACTTTCCAGTATGAGAAACGCCGCCAGAAGGGAGCAATTTATAACCTTTATGCGGCAGAAGATATTAAAACACCGGATGGAGCCGTTGTATATCAGGCAGGAGCTTTGGTAAAGGAAAATCTGGTGACAGGTGACGATGGTTCTGTAACTGTTACAAACCTGCATCTTGGTACTTACCGTGTAACGGAAATTCAAGCACCGGAGAACTTTTATAATGCAGGTGAATCCAAAACGGTCACCATTTCCTATGCAGGCCAGACTGCAGAAGCGGCATTTGCGGAGACTACTTTCCAGAATGACCGTCAGAAGGCAGAGGTCAGTGTGGTAAAACAGGATAAGGAGACTACCAATCCACTTCCGGGAGGAATTTTTGGATTATATGCGGACGAAGATATTTTAAATGCCGATGGAGCTGTTGTAGTAAAGAAAGATACTCTGATTGAGAAAGTAACAACCAATGGAGAAGGAAAAGCTGCTTTTAGCACGATGAATTATCCGGAGATGTATTGTCCTTTGCCAGATGAACCGCTTATGGTATTTGCCGAAAAGTTCGTAAAGGGCAAAGGTAAGTTTGTTTATTGTGCAGACGAAAATGAGTTTATCAATAATCTGCGTAATTTGGTGGCTTATCGCAAGTGGAATAAGGTTGTTTCATTTTCTCCGAGCCTTCAATCATATCTTGCCAAGTTCGGATTGAAGACTTTTATTGATGATGAGGATACAACAGTCGGAATAGGACTTTGTCAATCCATTATAGCTCGGACAGGCAGCATAATAATAAGTTCAACGCAGGGAGCCGGTACTCATTTGCGACATTTTACGCCGATAATGGTGCTTATTGCTTTCGAATCTCAGATACAGGAGAATTACAAAATGACGCTTGAAAATATGCCGGAGACACCTCCGCAATGGGTGCTGAACATAAAATCCGGTGATTTGATAGAGGAAGAAATCAGAGAATTGTATGTATTTGTTATAGCGGACTGACAAGATGAAGGATTTGACCAAGAGAACGATAACAGGGGCAATATATGTTTTGAGTGTAATAGCGGCGGTATGTATCAACCGATATGTGGCAGCTGTTTATTTCGGTATAATAATGATATTGGCGTTGAGGGAATTTATTGCCGTGAGCAGTAAGGCGGAAATAAGTTTGAATGCTCCAATGATTTATTCAGTCTCCGTATTTTTCTATCTTGCTTTCGTTTCCCACGCTTTCGGCTGTGATTATTCGGTGCTTGCCGTGTTCGCAAGTCTGTTTTGCATTATTGCCTTGGCAATTTCGGCTTTGTATGAGAAGACTGCAAAGCCTTTTACTTCCATGGCATATTCTCTTACAGCCATTGCTTATATCGCTTTGCCTTTGTCTTTAAGTAATCTGCTTTTCGGAATGCATGATTATTTTGATTGCAATGTTCTTTTGAGCATTTTCATATTCGCATGGTGCAATGATACCTTTGCTTACCTTGTCGGTTGCAAGTTCGGCAAGAGAAGATTGTTTGAGCGACACTCTCCAAAGAAGAGTTGGGAAGGTTTCTTCGGCGGATTTGCCGCTACGGTTTTGGCAGGTGCTCTTATGTGGCACTTTTTTGGTGGAAACATATATATATGGTTGCTGATGGCAGTGGTAACAACTGTTGTCGGAACATTCGGAGACCTTATAGAATCGATGTTCAAAAGGCAGATGGGGGTGAAGGACAGCGGAAATATATTGCCTGGGCATGGGGGAATATTGGATAGGTTCGATATTTTGTTGTTGGTGTTACCCGCAATGTGGGTAGTGCTTAGCATTGTGCAGTTTCTAAGTTCTCGATTTCCGGCTTTGTTGAATTGAAAAACATAATAAGATGTATATACATAGAGAGGGTTATAAGATTAGCGCGATTGCCATAGTATTGGCAATCATCATAACTTCCGTTCTTGTTTATTTTGTTCGTTATTGGCAGATTTATTGGTACGTTCTCATAGCTTTTGTATGGCTTTTGGCAGGTATAGTGATAAGGTTCTTCCGTATTCCTAAGAGAGAGTTGGTGCATAATCCCAATCAGGTGATTGGTTCTGCGGACGGTACAATAGTGGTGGTAGAGAAAGTTTATGAGCCGGAGGTGTTGAAGCAGGAGTGTATTCAGATTTCTACTTTCATGTCTCCGAATAATGTACATGTCAATCGTTATCCGATAAGCGGCAAGATAATTTATACGAATTACCATAGCGGAAAATATCTTATAGCAAAGCACCCAAAGAGTTCGACTTTGAACGAGAGAACGACTATTTGCATAGAGAACGATAAAGGTCAGAAGGTCGTTGTCCGTCAGATAGCCGGAGCTTTGGCACGGAGGATTGTTTGTTATGCCAAGGAGGGAGAAATGGTTAAGCAGGGGGCGGAACTTGGTTTCATAAAGTTTGGTTCGAGAGTCGATTTGTTTATCCCTTTGGAGTCTCGTGTGCATGTGGATTTGGAGGATAAGGTAAAGGGCGGGCTTTCCATTTTGGCAAGTCTGTGATTGGTTTTTCGCATGATATGCTTTCAGCTTCTCCCATAATACATAAGGAAATGGATTACGAGTGTTTGTCATTGCATAAGCAGGTTTTGTATGAGGATAATCACCTTTTGGTGATAAACAAGCGTCCTTCGCAGATTGTGCATGCGGATAAGAGCGGAGATGTTTCCTTGGAGGAGGAAGTGAAAGAGTATTTGAAGATGAAATATGCCAAGCCCGGTAATGTCTTTTGCGGTGTTGTTCATCGTTTGGACAGACCTGTGAGCGGAGCTGTGATATTGGCAAAGACGGGTAAGGCTTTGGAACGACTTAATGCAATGATAAAGCAAGGGGAGATAGGCAAAACTTATTGGGCAATAGTACGTAATATGCCTCCTATGCAGAAAGGAACGTTGCGTGATTATCTTTTGAGGAACGAGAGTCGTAACAAGACTTATGTATGCAAGGATACGAAAAAAGGGAAGTATGCCGAATTGGATTATGAGCTTATTGCCCGCGGAGATAATTACAATCTGTTGAAAGTAAACTTGAAAACGGGCAGACATCATCAGATAAGAGTGCAACTTGCCAATATAGGCTGTCCGATAAAGGGCGATTTGAAATATGGCTTTGCACGCAGCAACAGCGATGGCTCCATTTCCTTGCATGCAAGAGAGCTTCGCTTTGTTCACCCTGTGAGTAAAAAAGAAATATACATAGAAGCACCGGTGCCGGAGGGTGTTCTCTGGCAGTACTTCGAGAATTTGATGAAATCAGAAAACAATAGATATGAATAGAACAGTTTTATGTTTGGCATTGGCTGCAATGCCTTTTTTGAGTTTTGCACAAAAGGATTGTCGTGTAGAGGGAAAGGCAAATCCGGAGCAGGTAGGACGGTATGTGTATATCGTTTATGGAAATCAAATAACCGATAGTGTAAAGGTGAATAAGAATGCGGAGTTTTCGTTTGCCTTGAAGGCTGATGATAAACTTTATACATGTGCCGAATATGGTGGAAGAGATGTATTGGCTTTTGTGAGCGAGAAAGGTAAGGTGGAATTGAATTTGAGGGATATGTCTTGCAAAGGTGGAGAACTGAATAAAGAGGTTTCTTTGTTCAATTCCGCATCCAAGGAGGCTTGGAAAGGCTATGAGAAAAGGGCAGCGGAGATAAAGGCGAAAGCTGTTTCCGAGGCAGAGAAGGAAAAGGAGCAGGACGCACTTTATGAAGAAACGATTAAATCTTTGCAAAAAACAGCCGAGGAGGCTATGTCCCGTATTTCGGATAAGGAGGCGGCAGGTTGGATGCTTGCTTCGCTTTCCTATTATTATTCTTTGGAAAATTTTTTCAAGCAGTATGACAAACTCTCGGGCGAAGCGAAAAACTATCCCGGACTGCAAACGGCGTATAAGGCTTTTGAGGCTTTGAGAAATACGTCGGAGGGAAAGATGTTTACGGATTTTGTGATAGAGAACGGAGGATTGAAAGGTGAGAGAGTGAAGTTCTCGGATTATGTAGGCAAGGGAAAATATACTTTGGTGGACTTCTGGGCAACATGGTGCGGTCCTTGCAAGAGAGAAATCCCAAATGTGAGAAATATTTATAAGGAATTCGGAGACAGGATTACTGTTTTGAGTGTTGCCGTTTGGGATAAGAGAGCTTCAACGGAGGCATTCATAGAGAAGAATGACATGCCTTGGGAACACATAATAGACGCTCAGCAAATTCCTACGGATATTTACGGTATTCAAGGTATTCCTCAGATAATGCTTTTTGCTCCTGATGGAACTATTCTCAAGAGAGATTTGCGAGGAGAGGAAATCCGTAAGTTGTTGGAAAGTATTTTGGAAAAATAGAACGGCGTTTCGATAAAATAAAACGCCGAAATAATCTCATGAAACGCCGTTTTAATCACAACGAAACGGCGTTTTGTCAGGGTAAATCGAAAAGAACAGAAAGAGAGGTGATTATATGAAGGAAGAAAAATATAACCTGAGAGGTGTGAGTGCTTCTAAGGAAGATGTGCATGAGGCAATAAAGAATATAGACAAGGGATTGTTTCCAAAGGCTTTTTGCAAAGTGGTTCCGGATACGCTGACAGGCAGCGATGAGCATTGCATTGTTATGCATGCAGACGGTGCGGGAACGAAGAGTGCGTTGGCTTATATGTATTGGAAAAAGACGGGAGATTTGTCGGTATGGAAAGGTATTGCGATAGATTCCGTAGTGATGAATATAGATGACTTGATATGTGTAGGTATAACCGACAATATTCTTCTCAGTTCGACAATAGGCAGGAATAAGAATTTGATTCCGGGTGAGGTTATTTCGAGAATAATCAATGGTACTGAGGAATTTTTGGAAGAAATGCGTGCTTTGGGTGTAGGAATACGCTCAACGGGCGGTGAAACTGCCGATGTGGGGGATTTGGTCAGAACGATAATTGTCGACAGCACCGTAACGGCGAGAACTGAAAGAAGTAAGATTATTTCCAATGACAGAATAAAGGCAGGCGATGTGATTGTAGGTCTTGCTTCCTTTGGTAAGGCAACTTATGAAAAGGAATACAATTCCGGTATGGGCAGCAATGGTTTGACTTCCGCAAGGCATGATGTCTTTGCTTCCTCGCTTGCGAAACTTTATCCGGAGAGTTATGATAATGCTTTGCCGAAAGAGGTGGTTTATTGCGGCGGCTTGGAGCTTGAAAGCAAAACGGAAGTGGAGGGAATGGACGCAGGGAAAATGGTTCTTTCTCCTACAAGAACCTATGCTCCCGTAATGGCTGAGGTTTTGAAGCAATGCCGAGGCAGAATAGACGGCTTGGTGCATTGCAGCGGCGGAGCCCAAACGAAAGTTTTGCATTTCTTGAATGAAGGTTTGAAAGTGGTGAAAGATAATTTGTTCCCTATACCGCCTTTGTTCAAAATGATACAGCAACAGTCGAAGACGGATTGGCGAGAGATGTATAAGGTTTTCAATATGGGACATCGTATGGAAATATATACGGATTTGAAAACGGCAGAAGAGGTAATGGAAATAAGCAAGAGCTTCAATATAGAGGCAAGGGTTATAGGTCGTGTTGAGAGAGGTGCAAAGACATCTGTTGTTGTCAGAAGTCCGTACGGTGAATATATATATGAATAAAAGCAAGGAGGAAGAGCAATCTTATTATTGGCAGAATGCCGTTTTGTTGAAGGTCGTATTTGGGTGAATTACGACCTTTGACAGTAACAAAAGCAGCGATTTGCTTCGATATGATGGCTTTCCCCTATTGATTTTACTGCAATTCATGAAAATGATATAGAAACAGTTCGGAATTTTTCGGGGTAAAAATGAATGACTTACGGTTTCGGCAGAAAAAAAACAGTGAGAAAGTTTGGTGGGAATTTGTAATTGTTCTATCTTTGCAAACGCATTCAGAGGGAAGTGAAGTTCGGGAAAATGTTGCGGGCGTTTGGGTGTGAGGTGAGTTTGATTTTGAAATGTCGAGATAAATATAGAGATGCCGATGTAGCTCAGTTGGCCAGAGCAGCTGATTTGTAATCAGCGGGTCGGGGGTTCGAATCCCTCTATCGGCTCAATATTAGATGGGAGAGTCGCATAGCGGCAATTGCAACAGACTGTAAATCTGTCCTCTTCGGAGTTCGGTGGTTCGAGTCCACCCTCTCCCACGAATGAAAGAAGTAAAGGCGGTAGTTTGCTTTTATTGAAATAATGCGGAAGTAGCTCATTTGGTAGAGCGATAGCCTTCCAAGCTATAGG
>URCX01000116.1 GCA_900546465.1 uncultured Bacteroidota bacterium
TTGAGGATGTCACTACTCATTTGATGAACCATCTCTCACTTCATCCGACACTTCGCACTTGTAGCTCTGACACTATCCTCAGAGCGATAAAGGAGCTGACGAAAGAAAACATTTCATACACATCAGACTGCGTATTGCCTCAAGTCGCATTGTGGGGTAAGGGAATATTGTAGGTCGCAAGCGGGTGTTTCAGTTCAAATCATCTGCAAATTCAGTAATGAAAGGATGTGTACACGCAAGAAGGACATTGAAAGGCTTAGTTGCGGATTTGAGGTACTCTACGCCGGAAGCGTAAAGAAACAACCCTGCTATATCTCGTATCTCAATCGCTTTAGAAATTTCCTACGTTTCTAAACAATACGATAAAGCATTGCGCTTCTTAATCTCAATAAGATATGGCAAGAACTTCACTTACCACGTGGCAAAGATAGAAAATATTTTTGAACCCGAGCAATTCAATGCCCTAAAAATGAAAATAAACGAATAATAAGACTGCAGAATTACATAAACCGCCTTTCTATACGAACTGAAAGGGCGTTACGATTTCTCGAAACGCCTTTCCGTAAAATTCTTTCGGCGTTTCAATTCGGCAATGAAGCTCACTGACTTACCACATCGAAATCGGAGCAAATCAAGAGCAGAATAAACACCATGTATATTCTAATCCTATACACGTTAAGTTTGACAGCTTCGGCAGAAGTGTAAAAAAAGGAGCAAGAACATTGTGTATTCTTGCCCCTTTTCTTGTGTAGGTTGATTTATTTTTCCTTTACCAAACCTTCGTTATAAGCGTAGATTAAGCGTTTCAAACCGGCAATTTGATCTTTCAATTCCTCGCCAAGTTCTGTGTCGCCTATATGGATTTTTTTTGTTCGTTGCTCTATAAGATAGTTCTTGGAGATTATGTCGCTTTCGTTCTCTATCGATTCCTGCCTTGAACAGAACGGTTCATGTTCCACCAAAAACAATCGGCTTGAACCGGAAACGAGGGTGTATCCTCCTATCCCTGTTTCTTTCTGGTAAGCCTTGGACATGCCTCCGTCTATCACAAGCAGTCTTCCGTTAGCCATGATAGGGCTTTCGCCTTTCTTCACCTTAACCGGCACATGTCCGTTTACAATTCTTGCTTCTTCGTTTGTCAAACCGAATTCGGCAAGTATCATTTCGCAAAACTTCACATCATTTCGCAAAGAGAAGTACAAGTCCAAGCGTTCGGATTGCGGTCCTTTGTCTTCTATCAGATAACGTTCAAAGGTTGCCATTCTATGCTTGCCGAATATAGGGGAACATGCTCCGCACCACAAATACCAAAAGTAATCTCCGTCATTATTCTTGGGAGCAAATCGGTTTATCCATACGTTTCTTATCGTCTGTTCCAAAACATCGAGCAGTTCTTTACCTTTAACCATTCTGCCTTTATGGTTGAAAGATCTGAATTCTGTTTCACTTTCCATCGGAATGCAACCATGCAACATCAGGGTATTATTGCATACAAGGTAAACACTGCCTTTGGCAAATAGGAAAGAGACATCATCTTGCAATTTAGAGGAGTTCAGGAATGAAGAGGCGAGTTTGTTTATCACTTCCTCTTCTTCTTTGGTCAGTTCGTAAGGGTTGTTAGGATTGATGGTAGGGAAATAATAATCCCTCAAAGGATAATGTTGACCATCTATGAATATAGTACCTTTTTCATAGTCTATCTTATCAAGCAACAGACGGTGCGACATATCGAAAGCCGGATTTCTCAAAACGACTTGACCTTCCAATTTGAAACTTATCACAGCTATTGCTTTGTGAATCATTGTCATCAAACGGACATTTGCATCATCGAAATGCTCCGGCTTGGTGCCTTTCGGAATAAAAGGAACTGCAGGGTCGTTCTCGTAGGTTGTTATTGCGAATGTGATAAGCGGCATAAGATTTATGCCATAATCATCTTCTATCGTGTCCAAACTGCCGTATCTTGCAGTTAAACGGATTACTTCTGCGACATCGAATTTGTTTCCACAGGCTGCTCCCATCCATATAATATCGTGATTGCCCCATTGAACGTCAGCCGCATGATGTGATTTCAAAAGCTCCATAACCTCTGCTGCCTTAGGTCCTCTGTCGAAAATATCTCCGATAATGTGCAACCTGTCTATCAACATTCGTTTTATGAAACTGCATATAGATTCTATGAATTGGTCGGAGCGCTGCAGGTTAACAATATTGTCTATTATGCTGTCATAATAAGCCAATTTGTTTGAGGTGGTTTCGTTCAGAAGTTCATCTATGATGAAAGCATATTCGCTTGACATGGCTTTACGCACCTTTGAACGGGTGTACTTTTTCGATACTTCTCTTGCAACTTTCACCAATTTATTAAGGGTAAGTCTATACCATTCATCGTTTACCACTCCAGCTTCTTTCAACTGGCTGAGTTTGTCGTTGGGATAATAGATTATCGTTGCCAACTGATTTTTCTCTGCCACGGAAATAGAATGTCCGAATACGTCATCTATTTTTCTTTTCACTGCACCTGAGGCATTGGAAAGAATATGATTAAACGTATCGAACTCCCCATGAATGTCGGTAACAAAGTGTTCCGTTCCTTTGGGTAGCAGAAGAATAGCACTAAGCTTTATAATCTCGGTGCTTGCTGCTTGAAGAGTTGGGAATTGCTTTGAAAGCTGATTCAGGAACTTCAACTCTTCCTTGGATATTTCTATCTTATTTTCCATACTTTACTCTTTTAATATGGTTTATTCCTCCGGTTTATTTGTCGTTTCCTCCGAGGCTTCTTTTGTCTCTTCTTTTTTTCTCACAAGAATTTCATCTATCATTCCATATTCCAAAGCCTCTTTTGCCGTAAGCCAATGATCTCGGTCGCCGTCCTTTTCTATTTTTTCGACAGGCTGCCCAGAATGCTTTGAAATTATGGAATAGAGTTCCTGTTTGGTTTTCAGGATTTCTCTTGCCGCAATTTCTATATCGGAGGCTTGTCCCTCTGCCCCTCCAAGCGGCTGATGTATCATAACTCTTGAATGTTCCAAGGCAGAACGTTTCTTCTTCGTTCCGGCACATAGCAAAACTGAGCCCATAGAAGCAGCCAAGCCCGTACATATTGTTGCTACATCAGGTTGTATATATTGCATTGTATCGTATATTCCGAGACCTGCATTCACGTAACCGCCCGGAGTGTTGAGGTAAATATGAATGTCTCGTTGAGGATCATCACTCTCCAAAAATAATAGTTGAGCTTGAATGATATTTGCCACATCATCATCTATCGGAGTGCCGAGAAAGATTATTCTATCCATCATAAGACGGGAGAAAACGTCCATTTGGGCAACGTTCAAATGCCTTTCCTCTATAATCGTAGGGTTTATATATGCAGCTTTTGAGCCTGCAAACTTGCTATAACGGTCAAAAGTCATGCTGCTTATTCCTCTGTGCTTTACTGCATAGAGCTTAAATTCTTTATTGATGTCCATATATTTTGTTATTTGTTTCTGTTAATCAATTTTTCTGCAAATGTGGCAAGCAAAGTCTTCCTTTCCTTTGGTAAGTTCATCTTTTCCAATGCCTGCAATGCAAGTCGGTTGTAGTCTTCCATTGTTTTACGTGCGACCTCCTGTACATTCAATTCCTCGTATATTTCTTTTACTCTCCTTGTTTTGATCTCTTTCGGAATATCAATCGAGCAATATAGGTCTCTTAAATCCTCTTTAAGACTGCCATTTGCCAATTCCAATGCTTTCAAATAAAGGAATGTTTTCTTTCTATCTGCTATATCAGTGCCGCTTACCTTGCCGAAAACCTCCACATCGCTCCAACAATCGAATATATCATCTTGTATCTGAAAAGCAATACCTATATAATGTCCGAAAGTATCCAAAAAAGATAATGTTTCTTTGTCTGCTCCGGCTGTAACAGCCCCGAGTTTCAAAGCAGTAGCAAGCAAGACTCCTGTTTTTAGGCGTATCATTTCTATGTATTCGGACAAACTCACATCATTTCTGGCTTCAAAATCCATATCATAAGCCTGCCCTTCACATACTTCGATCGCAGCTCGAGTCATTATACCCACCAAATCCGGCACTATGCTTTTATCGCATTGCAAAAGATAGTCATAAGAACAAGCAAACATCGTATCACCGGACAGAATTGCCTTATTGGTATTATATTTTTGATAAACGGTAGGTTTGCCACGTCTCAAAGGAGATTTATCCATTATATCATCATGCAGAAGCGTGAAATTATGCAGCATTTCCACTGCCACAGCTGCAGGAAAAGCCTTTTCCAATTCTCCTCCGCACACTTCATTTGCAATCAAACACAACAAAGGACGCACCCTTTTGCCGCCTTGATGCATTCCATAATCAATCGGCTCATATAAAGTAAGCGGTTGACGACTGTAAACCTGCTTCTCCATCAAATCTATTGCTATCTTCTGTAAATCTTCTATTGTCCGCATATTCCTATACCTTTTTATCTCTGTTTGTCTTGTTGTTTTATAACGTTTTCAGCATTGTTTCGCATATAAATCGACCTGCTTTTCCGTTGCCGAAGAGTTCCGGAAAATCCACAGGAGGATTGAGTATATAATCTTTTGCCTTGCTCACTATCAAATCGCGATTTGCATCACATATAGCAGCATTACCGCATTGCACAATCTCAACCCACTCGGTTTGTGGCCGCAATATAATAGCCGGTTTCTTCAAAAAATATGCCTCTTTCTGCACTCCGCCCGAATCTGTCAGTACAAGACAGGCATTCTTTTCCAAATAAATCATATCCGAAAATGATACCGGCTCCATGACCTTTATATTCTCATTTTCGTTTAAGCGTTTCATGAAATCTTCTCCAAGAACAGTAGGAATCATCTTCCGTGTCCTCGGGTGCATAGGCAGTATTATCTTCTTGAATTTTGAAATCTCATGCAAAGCTTCAAGAATACTTTTCAACCTTACTCCATCATCTGTATTATTATTGCGATGTATGGTGCAAAGAACAAAATCCTCTCCGAAGCATTCACTTCTTTGTTCAGTGTCAAGCACCTTTTGCGAGAAATAAAGGGTATTATCATACATTATATCCCCGCAATGGTATATATTCGGGTGGTTTGCGTCCGCTTTTTCATGCAAACAAGTCGGAAAGCCCTCCTTTATCAAATTATCATAGCCGTTTTGCGTAGGAGAGAACAAAAGTGTGGAGAGGTGATCGCAAACAATACGGTTCACTTCCTCCGGCATGGACTTATCGAAGGAACGAAGTCCTGCCTCAATATGCACAATAGGCACAAACATCTTGCTTGCTGCAACAGCTCCCGCCAAAGTCGAATTGGTATCTCCGTAAAGCACCACTGCATTCGGGCATTCTTCCTCAAACACTGTCTCCAAACGTTCTATCATCTTTGCCGTCTGTTCTCCGTGCTTGCCGCTGCCGACAGCCAAATTATGTTTCGGACGAGGGATTTCCAATTCCGAAAAAAACACTTCCGACATATTTTTGTCATAATGCTGCCCCGTATGAACAATTACCTCATCTATTTCGTCCGCAAAGCAATCTCTTATCGCCCGACTTATGGCAGAGGCTTTTATGATTTGAGGCCTTGCACCTATTACCGTAACTATCTTCATTATATCTGCTGCAATTTATCGTAAAACTCCTTTGCTATTTCATCTCTGTTGAAATTCTCCGAAACATATCGCAAACCATTTTCGCCCAAAGTAGAAACCAAAACAGGATTATTGTATAAGGTCAAAATCTTCTCACACAATTCTTCCACATTTTCAGGCTCGAAAGCCAAACCGCACCCTCCTTGTTCTATAAAGAGTTCCTTTGCTTCTCCCTCTACACCGAGAATGATTGGTTTCTTCATGGCTGAATTTTCAAAAATCTTAGATGGAATAGCTCCCTTGAACAAATCCAACTTACGCAATGGAATTATGCTTGCATCCATATCGCCTATTATCTCCAACATTTCGGACTTCGGTACAGCATCATAGAAATTCAGATTTTCAAGAGCAAGTTCCGCTTTCATTGCCAGCAATCTCTCTTTTTCCGGACCGTTTCCCAAAAGCACAAACTTTATCTTCTCATAATCTTTAAGACGTTTAGCGGCATTCAGAATAATATCCAAGCCCTGAGCATAGCCTATTATCCCTCCGTAAAACAAAAGAAAGTCTCCCTCTTTGTAAGCATTTTCTCTCCTCCACCTGCCTTTTTCTTTTTGTTTAACCAAAATCGGTCGTTAGGGCTTGCTTGGATTTTGGATTTTTAGAAGAGTGGATTCTGTTTGGCTTAAT
>URCX01000117.1 GCA_900546465.1 uncultured Bacteroidota bacterium
TTGCAGATTGGCTATACCTTCGACCGTAGTCTTATCAAGCCTCTCGGTCTCTCTGGCCTCCGCGTTTACGCAAGTGCTAACAACCTGTTCATGCTCTGCTCAAGCGATTTCAATGGCTTCGATCCCGAGACTACCTCACAGACCGACTCTATGGGTAGCAAGTTTGGACAGAACGCTGCCTTCTTCTCTTATCCAAGAGCAAGAACCTTCACACTGGGTCTCAGCGTAGCATTCTAATCTAAGAGGTTAATTGTAAAATTCTCAAAGCAATATTCATGTAACACTTGTGTGCCCTTGCAAAAGGGTGCACACTAAAAAGAACAAAAGCAATGAAAAAGAAATTATATATAGCAGCCATAGCCTGTGCTTGCCTTGTAGGATTTTCATTTATCCATTTTGC
Source organism: uncultured Bacteroidota bacterium (assembly GCA_900546465.1). Lineage (GTDB taxonomy): Bacteria > Bacteroidota > Bacteroidia > Bacteroidales > P3 > Onthomorpha. The sequence continues at coordinate 401 of URCX01000117.1, forward strand.
AAAGCGGTTTTCGAGGGCTTTCTTGCTGCTTTTCACATCAAGGTTTTTCAAACATTTGGTTTGCCCCTGATAGAATTTCCAATAGTTGGAAAGGCTTGCAAATTTGGCTGCATATTGTATGCGGACGCGAGGTTCCTGACGCATATCCTCGTCCATGACATTACGCAAGGCTGTTCTTGCTGTAACAACTGAAGGATTATATACGTCCATTGCTTGCTCTACTCCATAGGAAGTAAGAAATCTGTCTGTGGTTCCAGGGAAGCCCATTACCATAACGAAATCGTTGTTCTTTACTCCTTTCAACGAGATTGGCAAGAAGTGTTTAGGTTTCAATGGAACGTTGTCCTTGGAATACTTGGCAGGTTTCCCGTTACGGTCGGCATACACTCTGAATACGGAAAAGTCGCCTGTATGCCGAGGCCACATCCAGTTATCTGTGTCTGAACCGAATTTGCCTATTGAACTTGGCGGAGCTCCCACCAAACGCACGTCTTCATAAACTTCATAGATGAAAAGGAAGTACTGATTGCCGTTGAACATGGTTGCAACTTCAGCAGTGTAAGTGTTTCCTTTCTCTGCGTTTTCTTTGATTTTCTTTGAGTTCTTGCGAACTATTTCCAATCTTTCCTGCTCTCCCATTTTGGAGGTAACGCCTTGCAATACTTGATTGCTGACATCTTCCATTCTGACAAGGAACTTGGCGGTTAAACCAGGGTTTGGCAATTCTTCGTCTTTGGAATAAGCCCAGAAGCCATTGCTCAAATAATCGTGTTCAACGCTCGAATGTTGTTGAATTTGTGGATAACCGCAGTGATGATTGGTTAAAATCAAACCTTGGTCGGAGACTATTTCTCCGGTGCAACCTCTGCCGAATTGGATTATCGCATCTTTGAGGCTGGAATGGTTGATGTCATAAATTTGCTTAGAGGTAAGTTTAAGCCCCTTAGCTTTCATGTCCTTGTATGTTTGTTTGTCGATATACATCAACAGCCACATACCTTCGTCTGCTCTCAACAAAGGTGAGAATGCAAACATGCTTGCAATGAGTAATAATGTGATTTTCTTCATTTGTTATTGATTTTTATTGTTATTTGATTTTGCTTTGGCGAAACGTCTTTCGGACTGAAGTGAAAGGTCGTTTCATTTTTCATATTTACAAGAATTGCTTTTACAATTTGCGGTTTATGTATGAATTGTAGTTATAAGGTTTTGGTTTATAGCTCATATCTTCGAACAGAGGCGAAGAAATCAGAAAATCTGCCGTTGCTCTGTTTGAGGCTGTCGGTATATTGTACATTACTGAGATACGAAGCAAGGCTTTTACGTCCACATCATGGGGTTGTTGACCCATCGGATCCCAGAAAAAGAAGAGATAATTGATTTTGCCCTCGCTTATCATTGCTCCAAGTTGCTGGTCTCCGCCTAAGGGACCTGACTTCAATCTCTTTACTCTTACGTACTCGCTATCTGTCTCTTCTCTACCTTTATTCAAAGCCTTCTCTACCAAAAGCCCTGTCGTTCCGGTACAGATAAGTTTGTGTTTTGCAAGTTTCAAACGGTTGAATGCGACCCATTCAACCAAGTCTGTTTTGCAGTTGTCATGTGCTACAAGAGCCACTGTGTATTCTTTCATTTCAATTTTTTGTTTTTGTGTTTTTTGTTTCGTTTGAAAATGTCGGAAAAACTGTCGTATTGTTTATGATAGAACAAACCGACTCCTTGTGTATAAGGAGAGATGTTGTATTTTGTGAAATCATTGGCATTGGAACGGTTGAACACTCTGACGCGGAAGTCTTCTGTCATCTTATATTCCACAAAGGCATCTCCTATTATCTCTTCATTTTGCTGTGCGTCGGTTTGTGAGTTGCCTGAAAAGCCGGCATTGGCACTTACTATGAAACGTCCGTATTCTTTTGATAAAGTCATATCTATTCTATCCGAATTTCTGGATGCTCCTCTCGAATAATTCATGTCCACATCAACGAATTTGATAAGATTGGTCAGCATTCCGCTTACCTGTGAGAAAGCTGCCTCCAATGCAGAGGACACTCCGGACTCGACGACGGAGTTTTCTGCTGTACCGTCGGAAGAATAGAAGCTGTTTACCACTAATAGAGAAAATGTTTGTTCCAATACCGTACGTTCATCGTCCAAATCAATTGCAGAAGCAAAGTATTGCTTGGTTGATTCGTCCACTTTCGGCAATTCGATGCTGAATTTGGGCTGAGGGTTTGTCATTTCACCGCTTAGGTGAATTATGGAATTGACTTCAACTTTTTTTGAATATTCCTGTCCGAGTATTGGAGCCAAAGAAGCCGTCGTCGAATAAACGGCCTTAAGGTCGATTACTCCGCCGGCAGGGTCGCCTGCCCAAGCCAATGTTCCTCCTTTTTCCATGGTGAAGTCCTTGGTTACAAGATCTGCAATAGACATTGAAAACTTTCCGTTGTCTATTGCAACTGTTCCATCTATAGACAAATCACTTTCGCTTCCTACCTTTATATTCAACTCTCCATTACCTGCGGCAGAGAGTTTGCCTTTAATCTGATTGAAATCTATCGGAATATAAAGCTCGGCATTTGGATTGACTTTAAGATTTACATCTATGTTATAGTACATCGAACTTTCCTCCGGATTTTCCTCTGCAACTATTTCTTTGTCCTCTGTTTGCAAAGAGGTGAAAGTAATAAAGGAATTGTCGCTTGCAGACATCTTGCTCGAAATCGGCACAGTCAATCTTGTATTATCGTCCGTTGTTGCATTGACCCGTATTTTCAGAGAGTCCAAGCTGCCTGTCAAGGTTGCATTGGCAGAGGCATAAACAGTGCCGTAATACATCTGACCTGCGTCCCGATAGGTGTCGAGTATCTTCAACTTGTCCGCTTTGGCGTCAAGATTCAGTGCAAATGAAGAAAAGTTATCGTGAGAGATTGTGCCGTTTATTGTAATCTTGTTTTTGTTGACATCTTGCAGTTCGAAATTTTCAAAAGAGAAGACACTGTCATTCATTCTAAGCTCATTATCGAAACTATATACCGTATTCAACATGTTTATCTTGATTGAAGTGTCTTTGAACTTCAATTTGCCGACTACATGGGGTTGAGAAAATTTACCATTTATGGCAAGGTTTTCCGTGGACAGCTTTCCCCTTATATTGGAAAATAAAGAGGAAAGATATGTCTCAATCAATTTTATGTCGAAGTCCTGCATACTTATTCTCAAATTAAGATTGTCTATGCTGTCATAAGGATTGATTTTACCATTTATTCGCATTGGTACGACCTCTTTGGCTCCAGGTAATTCGTATTTCATTTCTATATCTGCCAAGAACTCGTTTCTTTCTTCTTTGTTGCTTAATCCGAGTTTTGTTCTGCCGAGACGTACGTTGTTTATGAGTAAATCGTCAACGTTTATCGAAGATTCAAGGCTGAAATCTTTCAATACACTCCACATAATAACCTCATTATTCAACTTACCTTGCACCTCAAGTCCGAATTTGTTCAATATGGGATTGAAGTCCGCTATGTTGACTCCCTGAAAGGCTATTTTAAGCCTATCCCTGCTGTTATCCGACACAGCACCTGTGATAACGATTTTTTCGTTCTTTTTTCCGAAGCCGAATCTGTTCAATTCAAAGCGTCCGTCTTTATATCCTATGCTGTTGTTGTTATCAAACAATATTGTATCTTTGCCAAGCATAAGGTATGAATCCTTGAAATCTACCTGTAAGCCGTTATATCCCAAATAAGACATTAACTTCAAGCGTCCTCCTATATCGTTTCTCTCATCTCCTTTGAAGACCGCAAGTATCATCATATCGTTACCCATGAGGTTTATATTTATTCCTGGTGATATAATTGCGAAACTGTCGCTTAATTGTGCTTTGTCTGAATATGTTTCAAGCGATATGCCGTTACTTGAAGTTTGAACTATTAAATCAATATTGTCGAAGAGCATTTTCCCATAGCGGAAATTCCTCGCTTTCAAATCTGCTGTTAATGCTGTATCGGGACTTATTCTGCCACTAAGGCTTAAGCCGTTTTGCAAAGCCATATCCAAGTTTAATAACTCGGTAACAGGTGAGATATCTTTAAGTTTCAAATCGAAATCGGCAACAGAACTTACCTTCAAATCGTTTTTCGTTTCCTCTGTTGCTTGTAAAACTGTTTCGGAAGTGGAGAGCAAACTGAGATCCGGCTGGTAATAATTCACCAAATCGCCAATTTCCTTTACCAAGGTGGAGATTTCGTAATGACCTTCCAATTTCAAATCTACAAGAGAAGACTTCAAATTGATACGATTTACCGTACTGTCGTTTTTGACGTTCAAATAAAGGTATTCAATTGCATATTCATTCTCCTTTGTGTTTATTTTTATGTTCTGCAAATCAACAAAACCGTTTATACTGTCAGGATTGAAGTTCCTTATATCAGCATAAAGACTTGTCGAAAGTATAGCCGTTGTATCGGGAAAGTTGAAGAGATTTATTTTTTTCAAATCAGCATCAGTTATATCTGCTCGAACTTTCAGACTTTTGTCATTTAATAAATTTCCATCGCAGTTCAAGTCTGCCACAACTGCATCATCTATTATGCTGCATTGGGCAGAGAATTTACCTTTCTCTATATTGCCGTCCAAAGACACGGAATTATATTTGTTTCCGCAGAACTCAAAGTCATCGAATTTTGCTTCCACTTCTGCCAAAAGTCCTCTCAAATCGGCAGGTACGGCTTCGAGTGATACATCTACTGCCGTTGTTCCCAATATATTCTGTCCTAACAAACGTCCTACATCGAAACGTTCGCTTTGGAGCAAGCATGCGTAGGCAGTTTTCCCCTTTGCCGCAGGTTTGGAGGCTCCGGAAAGAGATAAATTGCCTATATCGGTTTTTATATTTGCTTTTGCTTTGAATGCTGTGAGTAAACCACGGAAATCGGCTTTCATTTTAATTTGTCCAAGCGAATAAAGCATTGTCGGAAGTTTCAATCCGGAGAGTTTTTCTCCGAATTTGAATTCATTGAATTCCTTTGCCGAACTTTCGAGCCTTTCCAATGCTATATCAAAAACGGTATTATCTATTTCAGGTAAGCCTCTTACACTGCCTTTCAAAGCAATATGGGTTTTGCCTGTATTTATTTTCAAAAAATCGCAGACCGCATCTGAAACAGTTCCTTCTATTCGTGTATATACATCAAAACTCATGTCGAACCCTTGCAGTGAAGGAACCCAATAGGTAACGTCTTTCATTGATACTCTGCTGCCGTTTGCCGTGGCAAGAAAGCAATGTGCCGAATCGATAAAGTGAGAATATGTTCCCCAACTCTCTGTTTTTATACCGACTTGCATTTTCAAATCGGAGTTTTCCGTTTCCAAATGCATATTATGGCATGTTATCCCTTTCGGACTTACGGTGAATTTACCGCTGAGGTCTTTCACCCTTTGCCCGCAGCGTTCAATTGTAGAAAATCTGCCGAAAGTTGCCATTATGGAGTCAGAAATAACTTCCACATCACTGATTAAAGCATTTGTATTGCTGAACGCAAGATGATTTGTTGCCACTCCGAATTCCGGTATAGGATTGTGGTTATCGTACATGTCCAATCGGAAATTCACGTTCTTCATTCGAAGTCTTTCAACTTTCAAAACAAATGGTTCTCCCTTGGGTTTATCTTCTTTGGGCTTGTTGCTCTTGAAATAATCGAGAATAAAAGCAAGATTAAGTTTGTCATCCTTTTTTGCAAATACGTAAGTTACGTCTTGCAAGCTGACATTAGATAGTACAAGTTTCTTGGGCAGAGAAAAATAGCGAAGACTTACGCTTATGTAGTCTGCATCGATTATAACATCGCCGTCCCTGTCTTCAAGGTAAA
>URCX01000118.1 GCA_900546465.1 uncultured Bacteroidota bacterium
CGTTTATTTCTGTCGCTAAGACACAAGGTGTTTATGGTAAAAACTTCGACGCTATCAAAAATTGATGTCGAAGTTCTTATTCTGCATTTCGTTAAGTCGGAATGCTTATCTATTCTATGTATAAAGAAATTTCGGAAAGTTTTCAGGCTGAAATTCCGAAGTCTCTCAGTGTTTCGTTCAAGGAAGTCTTTTTATCCGTACTTTCTTTACGCTTTCCTATTATCAAAGCACAGTTAACGTTATATGTACCCGCAGGAAATGCTTTCGGATAACTGCCGGGAATAACGACAGAGTTCTCAGGCACCACGCCATTGTACTCCACTGCCTCGCTACCCGATACATCTATTATTTTTGTCGAGCCTGTTATTACTGTATTTGCTCCCAATACAGCTCCTTTTCTAATCAATGCTCCCTCGACAACAATGCAACGAGAACCGATAAAGCAATCGTCCTCCACAATCACCGGATTTGCTCCCACGGGTTCCAATACTCCTCCGATTCCGACTCCTCCTGCCAAATGCACATTCTTTCCTATTTGGGCGCAACTGCCTACCGTTGCCCAAGTGTCAACCATGGTTCCTTTGTCCACATAAGCCCCTATGTTGACAAAGGACGGCATCATTATGCAACCCTCAGCCAAGAAACTGCCGTAGCGAGCAACTGCAGGGGGAACGCATCTTACTTTCAACTTCTCAAAATTCTGTTTTGTCGGTATTTTGTCCCAAAATTTCAAATCTCCGCTCTCAATGCTCTTTATCCCGCACAATGGGAAATACAACAAAATTGCTTTCTTTATATCTTGGTTTACAACCCATTCGTTGCCTTTTTTCTCAGCAACTCGCAACTTTCCGCAATCCAAGTCCTCGATAATATTCAAAATTTCCTGCTTTACGGTCTCATCATTCAATAAACTGCGGTCTTCCCATGCTCTTTCAATCAATCCGATATTCATCTCTCAAAATTTTCGGCAAAGTTAGCCAAAACATTTCACCCGCAAATCTCTGCCCTGACTTTGTTTTATCAGGCTTGTCAGAGTATAATACAAATTCCTTTTTTCTATCGGAAAATCAAAGTCTTGCAAACATATATCATGAAACGCCGATTTGTCGTTGATGAAACGCCGAAATAATTTTTTCAAAGGCCGTTTCGTGAAATTCTTTCGGCCTTTGAATTTTCTCTAAGTGCAGAATGTCATTTGAAGTCGGCGAAGGATCTTGCAATACGGCAATATAAGCTGTTATTTTCGGAGAGTGTGTCGGGCTTGATTGCAAATGTGAGCGGAGAGTGTGGCATGTAATTACAATATTGGAATACAAGAGTTAGAAAAATGATAAGCTGATTAAATCAAAAGGGGGAACGAGCTATATCGGGTAAAGATTTATGAGACTTGCACGAGAACAAATATAGACAAGAGGTTTGATAGATGTATCAGGAAAAGGGAATGTGAAGGTATTGTCGGATTTTGTGTTATAGTGAAGGGTGAAAGGAGTGAGGTTTCTTTCCTTGTTTTCCTTTTTTTGCGAGTTTATTCTTCTTCGTCTTTCTTGTCTTCTTCCGGAAGGCTGTTGCAATGAGTTGTTATTGCTTCCTGTGCGGAGAGATTGCCGTTTTCAACTGCCATGTGGAGATAGAAGCAGCCTTGTGCGACTTTCCCTGATTTTATGTATGCCAATCCCAAAATATATTGGGTGTCCGAAAACTTAGGATTCAAGTCATTGGCTTTTGAAAGCAGCTTTATGGCTTGTTTGTAACGGCTTTCCGAATAGGCAATCCTGCCGAGATTGAAATAAGAGTCCGCATAATCGGGGTGGCGTTTGAGATTGATTTTATAATGTTCCACGGCTTGCTCTTTGAAGCCTGCTTTTTCCAATGCTATTGCAAGATTGTTGTGTATGTAATTGAGATTTGCATCATACTTCAAGGCGGTTTGGAAATTCATCACAGCCTCTGCATAATTTCCGACATTGGTGAAAATAATTCCTTTTTGGTTGTAGTATTGTGCAATGGTGTCGTTGATTGATATGGCAGTGTTCAAATCCGAGAGAGCTTTGTCATATTGCAACAAACGAATGTAACAAATGGCACGAAGGCAATATAATTCATCGGAATTGCTGTGCCTGATACATATATCCAAGTCCTCTATGGCTCCTTTGAAGTCATTGTTGAAGCCTTTTGCAATGCTGCGGTCTTTGTATAGAGAGAGCGGTTTGTAACCTATTGCTTCGGCATTGTTGTAATAAGCCGTTGCGGAAATGTATTCCTGTTGTCGGGCTTTTAATCGCCCCATTATATAATATGAAATGCCGAGAGGGTAAGTCTCTACGGTGGCAGATAATTGGTTATAGCATTCTTTGTAGTCTTCGGAGACGAAACAAACAATCGCAAGGGCTGTTTTATAATCCGGAATGTCTTCTTGTTCCTGTGTGTCTGTGTATTCTTTTATATTTTTGGCTATAAGCAGTAAATCGTTCTTGTTCAAAATTTTCAGTTGTCGGTAAAACAGTTGCGGATTTGCCTCCATAAGTTCGCGGCATTGTTCTGCGAGTTCTTCCGAATCACCATTGAAACAGGAATAATAAAGTTTCAGAATGTCGCTTATCGAATCCGCTATATTGTTATCATCTATGTAAAAAAGTAATTCGCGGGCTTCTTTGTGCTTTTTGAGCTTGTATTCGCAGTATGCTTTCGTTGACAGCAACAGCTCGGCACTGTCGGGCTTTGCGGCTTGGGTTTGAGTTATGAAATCTGCCGCTTGTTTGTATTTTCCTTCGTTTATGTATGTTTCGACTTGTTCTGTAAGGCTTGTTCCTTGCGAATACATCGTCAAGCAGCAGAAAACGATGGAAAAAAAGAGCAAGAGTGTTCTCATATAGTCAATTCCGCCATGCCTTGCCTGATGATTTCGGCTTCTTCTCCTGTATAATCGATAACTGTTGAGGCTTGATGGGTTGGTATATTGCTTTCTATTACCATTTCTACCTCTTTGCCGAATTTCTCTTCCAATAATTCTCCGTTCATATAGTAATCGCTTTCTTCGCCTATGTGAGGTACGGAAGTGATAAGCAAAGGATGTCCCATATTTTCGGCAATGTCTGTTGCCACTTTGCAATTCGGTATTCTTATACCGATGGTGCGTTTCTTTGTGAGGAAGATTTTCGGTACTTTGTTTGAGGCTTGAAAGATAAAAGTGAAAGCTCCGGGAGTGTTTTGCTTCAAAAGCCTGAATTGTTCCTTCGTAAGTGGTTTGGTGTATTCGGAGGCTTGTGAAATGGAACTGCATAGTATGGAAAAGACTGCCTTTTCCAATTTTTTGCCTTTTATTTGTGCCAATCGGCTTGCCGCTTTATGGTTTGCTATATCGCATACGAAGCAATAGAAACTGTCTGTCGGAATAATCATGACGCAACCATCTCGCAAAGCATCGGTTACTTTGTTTAATTGTTTCCTATCCAAAAAATCATTGTATGCTATCATGACTACACCTTATTATATAAGAGCGACGCTTCATCGCCTATGAGATAATCGTTTCTTTATATCAAAAAAATAAGTACCCGAGACAAGACTTGAACTTGCACGTCGAAACCGACACCACCCCCTCAAAGTGGCGTGTCTACCAATTCCACCACTCGGGCATTTGCGTTTGCAAAGGTACGTATAAGTTTTGAATTTGTCGCAAGTTTATTCGTTTTTTTTCTTTACCTTTGCCGCCCGATAGAAGTTCTGAAAAGCCTTATGCACTCAAATAACAATCGGAAAAAGATACTGTTGATAGAGACTGCAACCTCGATTTGTTCGGTTGCTTTGGCAGAAGAAAATCGTGTTTTGGATTTGTCGGAAAGTGATTTGCCAAATTCGCATTCTGCCAAGCTGCATACATTGATTGATGCCATGCTTAAAAGAAATGATACTCCTTATGAGGATTTGTCTGCCGTGGCTTTGTCGCTTGGTCCGGGTTCTTACACGGGATTGAGAATAGGAACATCGGCGGCAAAGGGTTTTGCATACGCTCTCGATTTGCCTGTTATAGGAGTGGAAACGCCTCTTGTTTTGGCGAATGCGGCATTGAAGCGGCATAAGAACTCATATATTCTGACAATGATAGATGCTAAACGAATGGAGGTCTATGCCAATATTTTCGATTCTCAAATGAATGAGATAAAAGCCTGTTCGGCAGATGTATTAAAGGAGGGTATTTATGATGAATATCTTTCGGATAAAGCATCGGTGCTTTTGGTAGGAGACGGAGCGGAGAAGACACGTTCGCTTTTCAAGAACAAAGCCAATTACTTTTACGATGCCGACATAAGACTTTCGGCTTTGCATATGCTTGAGCCGGCTTGGAAAAAGTATTTGGCGGAAGATTTTTTGAATACTGCTTATTTTGAACCGTTTTACTTGAAAAGTTATATTGCGGTTCACTCACAAGTGAAAGGATTACGCTGATGGGAAAAAACAAATTGGAACGCTTTGCCGAAAATGCAGGCTTCAAAAACCTTATACAACTCTCATTCGAGGAAATAACCAAGTTGGGACAATGTCCGCTGAAAGGAAGATGGAGAGAGGAGTTTTTCGGCAATAACAACCCTATTGTCTTGGAATTGGGTTGCGGTAAGGGTGAATATACTTTGGGATTGGCAAGAAAATATCCGCAAAAGAATTTCATAGGTATAGATATAAAGGGTGCGAGATTGTGGAGAGGTTGCAAGACTTCAAACGAAGAGAAAATGGGAAATGTGGCTTTCATTCGTACTCATATACAGATGATAGGCTCTTATTTCGATAAAAATGAGGTTGATGAAATTTGGATAACTTTTCCGGACCCTCAGCCGAAGAAACCCAACAAGAGGTTGAGCTGTGAGCGTTTTTTGCAACTGTATTCGCAGGTTTTGAAACCGCAAGGTCTGCTTCACTTGAAAACAGACTCTTTGGAGCTTCACGAATATACCTTGAACGAAGTCCTTATTCCTTCTCACAGAGAGGTGCTTTATCATACGACAGACTTGTATCATTCCGATTTTGCGGAAGATGTGATAGGCATACAAACCTTTTACGAGTCCATGTATTTGAAAGAGGGGAAGCCGATAACATATATAAAATTCCGTATCTAAGCAATAAGGAAAGAAAAAGCACGTTCAAGTAAAGAGATTGACCAAACAGCGTTTCGATATTTTCTTTCGCCGATTCGTTTTAACGAAAGGCCGAAAGAAAAAATTGAAAGGCCGAAAGAAATCATCAAATAGGAACAATTAGAAATCAATACTTTAACGAAAATGAAAAAAACAATTTCTTCACTAATGCTTGTGCTGTTTGCCCTTGGCGTTTTTGCACAAGGAAACGAGGCAGAGAACACAAACAAATGGATTGACACTTATTCATCCCTTAATGCTGCGAAAGATTGGAACGGAATGCTTGAAAAGATTTCCGAATGCAGGGCAGAGGTGCCGAATTGGGAGTTTGCAGATTATTATGAAGGAGTGGCAAACTTCAATTTGAAAAACTACCAAAAGGCAGTCGAAGCATTGTCGAATTTTATTCAAAAGAACAGTGAGACGCCTGCTGCTTATCTTTGCAGAGCTAACGCATACTTGGAAATGAACGAGGCTGATTTTGCCATAAAGGACTATGACATGTATTTGAAATCTAATCCGAATGAGGTTGCTGTCATGTTGAGCAAGGCACAGGCAAGAATGATAAACAAGGATTATGCGAATTATATAGCGGATCTTACAGCTGTTTTGGCAATAGATACGAAGAATATAGAGGCTTTGTCAAACAGAGCTGCTGTTTATGCCATTCAAAAGGATTGGAATGCAGTGATAACGGATTTGACCTCTGCAATAGCTTTGCAGGAGAAGCCGGAATTTTATTATGACAGAGGTTTTGCACAGTATTCTTTGAAGACGCCCGAAAGTTTGGCGGCTGCAATAGCAGATTTCACAAAAGCCGAACAACTCGGTATGCAGACAGAGAAACTGTATCAATCTAAGGCAACATGTAACAAGATGTTGAAGAAATTTGCCGAAGAAGTGGCAGACTACAACAGGCTCATAGGGTTGAATCCTAACAATACTGATTACTATTATAATAGGGGAGTGGCTTTGTTCAAAAGCAACAGTTTCAAAGAAGCCTTGACGGATTTCGATAAGACCATAGAGTTAAATCCTAAACATATCAACGCTTACAAATACAGGGCAAATACCAAAGGCAAACTCGGAGACAAAGCAGG
>URCX01000119.1 GCA_900546465.1 uncultured Bacteroidota bacterium
CTGCGTCGCCGATGATACTGCTACACCAAGTGGGAAAGTAGGAAGCCGCCAGATTGGATAGAGAGCCTTACAGAAAAGTGAGGCTCTCTTTTTTCTTATTAGAAGAATAGTAGTTATAGAAAGACTAGAAATTCTAGGGCTTCTAATCCTTCTATATTAGCTATAACGTCGTGGAGACTGTAATATCGGAAAAGACAGTAAAGGTAATTCACATTCCTTATTTATTTTGTATCTTTGCCCGTTCAATTTGAGAGCCTGAAATGAGTAGTACAGATAACCAGCAAATCACAGAGCGTTTTATCAGTTTGGAAAAGCTGATAGCGAGCAAGAACAAAAACTTGCTTCGTATCTTGCCAAAGTTCCTGCTGAACCGTTTCAAAAAACTTATTCACCTTGATGAGATAAACCGTATAATATATCAGTATAGAGATTTCAAGGGGGCGGCTTTTGCCGATTGCGTAATAAAAAAAGAACTGAATATTCGGCTTGTGGTTAAGAACCCTGAGAATATTCCTTGTGAGACTCGTGCTTTGGTTGTTTCTAATCATCCGATAGGAAGTATCGATGGAATGTCATTGATTAGCATTGTAGGAGAGAAAAGGAAGGATATTCTTTTCCCTGTCAATGATTTGCTTTGTGCTTTGCCCGGTTTCAAGGGAACGTTTGTTCCTATTAACAAGTACGGAAAGAATGCTTCGAATCATGATGTGTTGAACGAGGCTTTTGAGGGAAATGCCTGTATAATGTTCTTTCCTGCCGGCACTGAGTCAAAGTATATTGATGGTAAGTTTCAGGATTTTCCGTGGAAAAAGGCTTTTGTTAAAAAGGCTGTGGAGTTCAAACGTGATCTTATTCCTGTGTATATAGAGGGAATGAACTCCAAGCGTTTTTACAGATTGTCAAAAATCCGCAGGTTCTTCGGAATAAAATTTGATTTAGAGATGATATTGTTGCCTGATGAGATGTTCCGTTACAAAGATAAGACCATAACGCTTACTTTTGGCAAGCCTATTCCTTACACAATCTTCGATAAAAGCAGGACTTATTCGCAATGGGCACAGTTAATTCGTCAACATGTTTACACACTCAGGGACAATCCTCTCTCTGAGTTTAACCCGCAAAATATAGAAGCATAATGGATAAATCAGTTGATACGTCTTATGTCATAGCCCCTGTCGATAAGGCTTTGATAAAGGAAGAATTGAAATCGGCAACCCTATTGAAGAAAACAAATTACGGAGGCAGGGAAATATATCTTACCACTGCTCATGCAACACCGAATATAATGAGGGAAATCGGAAGGTTGAGGGAGATAAGTTTCGGTGCCAATGGAGGAGGAAGTGGAACGGAATGCGATGTAGATGAGTATGACCTCGCTCCGGAGCCTCATTGTTACAGGCAGCTTTTCGTTTGGGATCCTAATGATGAGGAAATAATAGGCGGTTATCGTTATATAGTAGGAAAGAATATATTCAGACAAGCTAATGGAGAGTTGTTGAGTGCTACTGCAGATTTGTTTGAATTTACAGATACGTTCAGAACCCGTTATCTTGATAATACTATGGAACTCGGACGTTCGTTCGTTCGTCCCGATTATCAGCCTACGCATAATCTTCGCAAGGGTATGTATTCTTTGGATAATCTTTGGGATGGTTTGGGGGGCTTGGTAGTGAAAGATGAGAGCATAAAATATTTCTTTGGTAAGATAACAATGTATCCGTCGATGAATAGAACGGCAAGGGATTATATTTTGTATTTCTATAAGAAGCATTTCCCCGATAATGAAGGCTTAGTATTGCCGAAAGAGAGCGTTGAGATTGAAACGGATTACAATCTGCTTGTGAAACTCTTCACAGGAAAGAGTTATAAGGAGGATTACCAAATATTGGTCAGGAATGTGAGAGAGTTGAACGAAAACATTCCACCGTTGGTTAATGCTTATATGAATTTATCCTCTACCATGAAAAGTTTCGGAACTTCGATAAATAAGCATTTCTCCGATGTTGAAGAAACCGGTATCCTTGTAACCATAGCAGATATATATGAGGATAAGAGGAAACGTTATTTGAAACTCTAATTCCGAACAAAATCATGATTGTAAAAAAGGCAGAGTTCGTTAAGAGCAGTTCAGGGAATGCCGAATGCCCCAAGCCGGATAAGCCGGAGTTCGCTTTCATCGGCAGGAGTAATGTTGGAAAGAGTTCTCTGATAAATATGCTCGTTGAGAAGAAGGATTTGGCAAAGACTTCTTCCCAACCGGGAAAGACACAGTTGATAAATCATTTTCTGATAAATGATTCATGGTATTTGGTTGACTTGCCCGGTTATGGATACGCCAAAACCTCAATGGAGAACAGGAAAAGATGGAAGAGTATGATAAACAGCTATATCTTGCGGAGAGAAAACCTGCTTACTGTGTTTGTATTGGTGGATTCACGTTTGGAACCTCAGAAAATAGATGTAGAGTTTATAAATTTCTTGGGCGAGAATGCAGTGCCGTTTATCATATTATTCACCAAGACAGATAAACAGAACATGACCAAAAACAGAGTTTCGGTGCAGAGGTTTAAGGATAAGTTGTCAGAGTATTGGGAAGAGTTGCCTGATATTTTGCTTACTTCTTCCGAAAACAAAACAGGCAGAGATGATGTATTGAATAAGGTGGAGGAGATAATTCCTTACTTTAATGAAATAGGAGATTTATGAAAAGACTGATGGTTTTGACCGGAGGAGGAGACTGCCCCGGATTGAATGCCGTTATAAGAGCAATAGTGAAGAGGGCTTCCCGTGAAAAGGATTGGGAGATTATAGGTTGCATAGAGTCCTTCAACGGAGTATTGAAAGAGCCGACAGAGGTTGTTGTCCTGAATCAGGATAGTGTATCCGGTATATTGGTAAAAGGAGGAACTATTCTCGGAACAACTAATAAGGGCGGTCCGTTTGCTTATCCTGTTAAAAAATCCGACGGTACATGGGAAACGATTGATGTGAGCGATCAGATGATACGCAAACTGCAATATATGGGTGTCGATGCCGTGATAAATATAGGCGGAGATGGTTCGCAACGTATTTCCAAGGCTTTGTATGAAAAAGGATTGAATATAATAGGTGTTCCCAAGACGATAGACAACGACTTATCGATGACGGATTTCACTTTCGGCTTCCAAACAGCTGTGCAAATAGCGACCGAATCAGTCGATAAGCTGGTAACCACTGCGGCAAGCCACAACAGAGTGTTTATTCTTGAAGTAATGGGCAGGGATGCCGGCTGGATAGCTTTGAATGCTGCTATTGCAGGAGGAGCAGATGTGTGTATCATTCCTGAAATACCGTATAAGATAGAAAAAATCAAAGAGAAGATAGAAACCAGATATAAGAAAGGTCGCGGCTTCTGCATAATAGTCGTTGCAGAGGGAAGTAGAAATGCCAAGGGGCAAAGAGTCGGTTTGAAACCTAATGAACCCGGTTATGCCAACTTCAAACTTGGAGGTATAGGTCAGGCATTGAAATTGGAATTGGAGGAGATAGGAGTGGAGCATGACATAAGAGTTTCCGTTCTTGGTCATCTTCAACGTGGCGGAACGCCTATTGCATACGACAGAGTACTTGCTTCCGAATTCGGTGTGAAAGCTTTTGAACTTGCAATGAAAGGCGAGTTCGGTAAAATGGTTGCATATAAGCACCCTGATATAATAGCGGTTACATTGGAAGAGGCTTTGCGTGAACCGCATTTGGTATCACCGGATAGTTTCTTGGTTCAAACGGCAAAAGGATTGAATATAGAGTTCGGAGATTAGGATTGCTATCCTTTTTCCGGCTCTATGTGTATGCTTGTTTGGGTTTCGTTACCGAATTTATGTTTCAAATTTTTCTCCACATTGGTTGCTATATCATGAGCTTCTACAATGCTTATAGTTCGTTTCACTCTGATATGGCAATCTATGATTTTACTCTGTCCGTTACGTCTTGTCTTCAAATTGTGCATATTCTGCACACCTTCTGTTGCAAGAATTACATTGCATATTTCCTTTTCCGTTTCTTCATCTAAGGATTTTTCCATAAGTTCTTCTATCGGAGCTTTTGCCATCTTTATTGCTACGAACAATATCATCAATCCTATTATCACGGCAGCCACAGGGTCGAGTATAGTCCATCGATTACCCAATATGACTGCTCCACCTATTCCGACTAATGAGCCTATGGAAGATAATGCATCGGAACGATGATGCCATGCGTTGGCTCTGCATACAGATGAATTGGTTCTTCGAGCCACAAGAGCGGTGTATTGATAAAGTATTTCCTTTGAAACTATTGAGATGATAGCAGCTGCAAGAGCTATATAACCCGGTTTAGGTAAGATATTTCCTGAAAGGGCGGAGATAATACTCTTTGTTGAATTTGTTACAAGCCTTATTGCCACAAACATCAGTATAAGACTGACAACAAGGGTTGCAAGCGTTTCAAATTTCCCATGTCCGTATTGGTGATTTTTGTCTTTTGCTCTGCCTGCAATAGGAACAAATATCAAAACCACTATGTCGCTTGCAAGGTCGCTCAACGAGTGTATTCCGTCGGCTATCATGGCACCACTCTTTCCCACAATACCTGCAATAATCTTTATTACTGTGAGCAGGAGGTTGACAATGCTTCCTATGAGCGTAACCCTTGTTATTTGCTTTTCCCGTGTTTTCATGGTATTAAAACAAATCGGAGAGCTCTTCCGTTTGATGAACAGAGTTCTCCGATTTCTCTTGATAAGGTTTCTCCGATTATTTTATAAGGAATGTATATTCGTCATAATGCTTCAATGCCATACCCGTACCTCTTGCCACTGCCCTCAATGGATCTTCTGCCACATGAACCGGCAGTTTCGTTTTGGCTTGAAGTCTTACGTCCAAACCTTTCAACAAGGCTCCACCTCCGGCGAGATATATACCTGTGTGATAAATATCGGACGCAAGTTCCGGCGGAGTCATCGCAAGAGCTTCCAAAACCGCACTTTCAACCTTGGCTATTGACTTGTCAAGGGCATGTGCGATTTCTTTGTAATTGACGTATAGCTCTTTCGGTATTCCTGTAAGCACATCTCGTCCTTGAACTGCAAAATCCTCAGGAGGATCGCTTAGCTCCGGAATGGCTGCTCCGACGGCAATTTTAATTTTTTCCGCCATTCTCTCGCCTATGTGTATGTTATGTTGCTTACGCATATAGTCTATGATGTCTTGATTGAACTCATCGCCGGCAATTCTTATGGATTTGTTGCAAACGATACCGCCCAAGGCAATGACAGCTATCTCACTTGTTCCTCCTCCTATGTCTATAATCATGTTGCCGACAGGCTCAAGTACATCTATACCTATACCTATTGCGGCTGCCATAGGCTCGTGAATAAGCCTTACGTCTTTTGCTCCGGCTTGTTCTGCAGCGTCCCTTACGGCTCTTTCCTCTACGTTGGTGATACCGCTCGGTATGCAGATTACCATTTTGAGTGAGGGTGGTATAATGGTTTTCTTTATGTTTATCATTTTGATAAGCTCTCGAATCATGTCGTTTGCCATATCAAAATCGGCGATTACTCCGTCTCGCAACGGTCTTATGGTTTTTATTGCTTCGTGAGTCTTACCGTCCATCTGCATTGCCTTTTTACCAACGGCGATAATCTTCTTTGTGGTTTGATCAACTGCCACTATGGAAGGCTCGTCAACGACCACTTTGTCATTGCAGATTACGATGGAGTTGGCAGTACCCAAGTCTATCGCTACTTCTCTGGTTAAAAATGAAAATAACCCCATATCTCTTTGTTGTTTCCTCCTTTTACGGTAGTTTCCGGTCAGTGTTTCAATTTATCTTCCGAATTTGCATTCTAATGTTTGAAATGACGAAATCCCGTCATTGCCATTGCCATGTTGTGTTGCTCGCAGTATTCTATGCTTTTTTTGTCGTTGACACTGCCTCCGGGTTGGATAACAGCCTTGATACCTTCTTTGTCTGCTATTTCTACGCAATCAGGGAATGGAAAGAAGGCATCGGAGGCCATAACGGCTCCGTTTAAATCGAAATTGAAACTTTTTGCTTTTTCCACCGCTTGTTTCAAAGCGTCCACACGGCTTGTTTGTCCTGTTCCGCTTGCACATAACTGCTTGTCTTTCGCAAGTACTATGGCATTGGATTTTGTGTGTTTGACGATTTTGTTTGCAAAGGCAAGGTCTTCT
>URCX01000120.1 GCA_900546465.1 uncultured Bacteroidota bacterium
CCGCCGGCTTTTCCGGAAACTCTATAAATTCTAATTGTTCTAGGACTTATATAAGCACTATGGCTTATAGTCTATCTATTAAATCCGGTCTTTTCTGACTTTTCCGAAGTTCTTTTACCGCTTCATATTCTTTATAAATTTGCCATTCAATCGATTGTTTTGAAATTAGGAATTTTCAATATTACTAACTCCATAGTTTGCGAAAGAATTGAGCAAGCCTTATCAGCGTGAGAATCGATAGTATTTAGAAAGCAATCAGTGATTTCCGCCTTTGAAATCTCGGAAACAAAGTTTTTTCACTATCTAAAACGATGTTTCTTCCTCCTCTGCATTCAAGTTCTGAGGAGAAAAATAATATGAATTATCCATTCTCCGACTTTTATGTCATTTGTGAAGAATGAGTTTTGGTCAGAGAGAATGATAAGTGGACGTTTATGAGTATTGCGATTTGTTCAGTCTAATATATTGCGAAGAGAGAGGAGTTTTCGATGATCGGTTTGGTTTATGGTATATTCTTTTGCGGTTTCTTCTCCTCCCATGGATATATCTGTTTTGCGATATTGCATTCGACTATCTGTTTTCGCCTTGCCGGAAAGGTGGAAACTGCGTATTCCGATTTGCTTGAACAGTTCTGCATTATCGGAACTTATGCCGCTGCCTACCATTATATCTATTTGCTTCCCATATTCGGCTTGCAATTTTTTTATGTTCTCTATTCCGCTCAAAGCTTTGTCGGCTCCGCCGGAGGTAAGCACTCTTGTACAACCGCATTCAATGATGTCTTCCATTGCCTTGAAGATGTCCTGTGTCATGTCTATTGCTCTGTGGAAGCATACTTCCATGTTGCCGGCTCTTTCCACAAGTTGTTTCGTTCTTTCTTTATCCACTTCTCCATAGGTGGTCAATAGTCCGAATACAACGCCCGATACTCCGATTTGGCGGCAATAATCTATGTCGTTTTTCATGATTTCAAACTCTTCTTCGCTGTATAAGAAATCGCCTTCGCGTGGGCGTATCATCACAGCGGCAGGAATAGAAATATGTTCCTTGGTATAAAGTATCATTGCTGCCGAGGGTGTTGTTCCGCCGAGTTCCAAGGAGGCACAAAGTTCTATTCTGTCGGCTCTTCCTTTGATTGCTTCATGGCAGGAGGCTGCATTATCTACGCAAACCTCCATTACGTATTTATTGTTGTTTGATGCGTTCATTTAATTCGAGTTTTAATTTTTCTGCTTTCTCCAAATGTTTTCTGTATTCTGCACTTTCGGGATTGAAAGGACGGTGATTCAACATTGCATTCAGGCGATTGAAGTCCTCACAAAGTCGAATGCTGTCTTTTGTAAAGAATGTTTGGCGGAATTTTTCCCAAATATATTCCACCGCAAGTTCGCTTGGATGCAGCAAATCGGCGGCATAGAATCTGTAATCCCTCAAATCGTCCATCATGATTTCGTATGAGGGGAAGTAAATAGAAGAAGTTTTGTGGCAAAAGTCCTCAACGACGATATGAAGTATGGATTTGCTCAATGTATTATCTCTGTACCCTTCCTTCCAATGACGAATAGGGCTTATGGTAAGTATGAATTGCAAGTCGGGATTTATCTTTTGACATAGTCCTAATGCGGAATAAAGGTATTGCAATGCTGTTTCTGTGCTGCATAATGAGCGTTCTATAAGTTTGGAATCCAGTTTATGACAATTTGCAAGCACTCTGCCATCGGCTTTCAACTTGTAAATCCAAGCTGTTCCGAGAGTAAGAATTACAAAACGGGCTTGTCTTAAAAATTCATGGGAAGATGACAAGCGGGAATTTATCATTTGCAGACATTGCAGCCTGTCTGTGGAGCGAAAATCTCCATGATGAGAATAAGACTTCCAGTATTCGCCTATCTTCACAAGCTCTTCCGCATGAAAAGCCTCATTTGCGGCAATCCTTTGCAGGCATTCGCAAATGGAAAGAGGGTTATACATTATGCCGAACGGGTTAATATCGGTCTCAAAACCCGAAAGCTTGAATTTATTGCCTATATTTTCAGTGAAACAAGAGCCTATGAACAGCACCTTGTCTTTATGAGAAATACTGACAGAGGCTTTTGAAGGCATTACCTCGGTGCGAAATTTCATGTTCATTTCGTAATAGAAAATTCAAACAATGATACCGCAGATGATTTCTTTGTTTGCATTGAACAAATCTTTATGCGAACCAAGTATCTCGGCAAGCAATACGACTGAAAAAGGTATAAAAAAAGCAGTCTCTTCATTGGGACTGCTGTTTCATTTGTTTTTCAACCGGCTTTTGCCTGAGCAAAATTACATAGCAGGAGTTTCTGCTGCTGTTTCGGTTGCTGTTTCAGTTAGAACCTCTTGATCTTGAGTTTCTGTTGCTGTCTCAGTTGCTGTTTCAGTCTTTCCACCGCATGCTGCGAAGAATCCTGCTACTGCCAATACAAACAATACTTTTTTCATCTCTGTAAATGTTTAATTGATTAGTTGATAATTCTTTTGTTTTAACGCTGCAAATGTACGACATTTCGTCATACAGAATCCTTTTTTCGTCGATTTTTTTGTTGTTAAGATGGTAAGTGGTTGATTTACAAGGTGAAAATTTTCTTCTACTTCTCCATTTTTTTGTATAGAATATCGCATATTCGGTCTTTGAGAGAGGAAATTTTGTAATTTCGCTTCAAGTTTTCGAGTGCTTCATCGCATGTTTCGAGTGCTTCATCATACTTTTTCTTACGCATTTGTATTGTGATTTTGTCCTCCCAAGCCAAAGGCTCTGCTTTATATCTTGCTATGTAATCGTCTATCAGTTTCAGTTGTGCTTCGGAATTTTGTTTCTTTCCCTCTATCGACACCAACACTCTTACGGGAGAATAACACAAAGGCTTCATCGCAATACATCTTTCAGCCCAATATGCAGCACTGTCGGCTTTATCCATACTATTATAATAAGAAGCAAGACGGCATTCTCTGAGAGAATAATAAGGATTGGACTTATCCGCAAGCAAAATATCTATTGCTTCCCGATATTTCTTCTCGCTGGCATATCTTTCTGCTATATTGACAGCCCGAGGGTGCGTGCTCTCGTCTATATTCGGAAATTTGGGAGTGCGTCTGTCCCATTGCTTGGCAGAAAGACCGATGCTCTTATTGCCGTTGTGTTGTAAAATCCTTTGCTTCTGCATTATGGAACTGTAACAATGCGTTGTTTCCAAGAGAAAGACCGGCACAACTAAAACAATCAAACTTACAAAAAGAGGTTTCTTTATTTCGTTTGTCTGCATGCGGTTGAGCTTGATATGATTGCTTATAAGAATTGCAATTCCTATTGCAAGGTATATCTGGCAGTCCGCTCTCTCCAAAGGAAAGTTGAATATGGCATCATTCATGTAAGTAAGGATAAGCCCTCCACCTGCCATGGCTCTCAATCTGTATATTTCGTTGGAACGAGAGTCGAACAGCTGTTTCAAGGTCATGATTGCGGCAGTCAGATACGTAAGAATATATAACAGCAAGCCGAAAACACCTAATTCGGAAAACATTTCAAGAAAATCATTATGTGCATGGTCGGAAACTATATAGTCATGCTTCTTTGCACACTCCACTTTCATTATGGCAAGTTTGTGATTTCCCACACCGTAACCGCTTATCGGTTTTTGTTTTATTATTTCCGCCGTATTCTTCCATATCAACAACCTTCCCTTACTGTTTCCCTCTGCAATGGAACTGAAACGAGCTTCTACGCTATAGTTATTCTTTACATTTTTCTTTGCGTAATGATTGTAATTGTATTCTATGAACGAATTGCCTGCAAAGAAGCCTGCAATGGCAAGGGCTATCGGCAGAGCGAAACGCAATAATTCTCTTTTGGATTTGTGTTTCACCGCAAAAGAATAAAGACCGTAGGCAGTCAATACGGCAAGTTGCATACCCAAACCGATAAAACAAGAACGTGTACTGAGAATTACAAGACAGAAAGCAATGAAGAAAATCAATGCAAAAGCATACCATTTGACAAAACCCTTATATCGGAGAAAAGCATAGTAGAGGAAAGGTAATTTGAACAGCAAAGCAACGGCAAAAATATTCTTATTGCCATAGAAGCCATTTAGTTTCAAATTATTGCGTTGCGATATATGCACATCGAAAACATAATAGCATATAATACATGAAAGAATATTTATGGTGGCTATGACGATTGTGCAGATGACAAGGCTTTTGAATGTTTTATTTTCCGAAAGCATGAAAACACAAGCGAGGATTGCAGACAGTAATACTACTATCCACCTGTTCCAAACCGCCAAACCTTCCACCGGATTTATCGTCCATAGCATGCTTATCCCCATAAATGCCAATAAGGTCAACCAAGCAATCATCAGACGGCTTGAAAAAATCTGCCGTTTAATCGGATTGATTTTATATTTCAAGGTATAATTTATCAGAAACCCAAGTGCAGATATATCAAAAAGAGCAATGAGAAAATGTCTCAAAGATGTACTGTCCAAAACGAGCAGAGGAGGAAACAACTGTATCAAGATAAGACAGCAGATGAATATTTTCGCTGCCAAAGAAAGTGTTTTGCGTCTTTGCATCTGTTTTTCTATTTGATTGATTGGCAAAGGTACGAATATATTGAGGGATTTGCTTACCTTTGTCGAACAAATTTGAAATATGTTCAGTAAAAAAATACTTGTAACCGGCTGCAATGGTCAGTTGGGTTTATCTTTGCAGAAATTATACGAGGCGTTCCCTTGTTATGAATTCAGGTTTACCGACAAGCATAACTTGGATATAACGGACGAGAAAGCATTACAAAACATTTTTGAAGCGGAAAGGTTTTACGCCGTCTTGCATTTCGCAGCTTATACGGCTGTGGACAAAGCCGAAAATGAACAAGAAATGTGTCGGGCAATCAATACGGACGCTACAAAAAACATTGCATGCTTATGCGAGAAATATTCGGTAAAACTCATCTTTATTTCAACGGATTTTGTCTTTGACGGAAGCCTATCCACACCATATCTGCCAACGGACAAAACCAATCCCTTATCCGTCTATGGCTTGACGAAAGAACAAGGTGAACAGGCAGTATTGACTTATTGCAATAAAAGTCTTGTCATTCGCACTTCTTGGCTTTATTCCGAGTTCGGAAACAATTTTGTCAAGACAATGCAGAAACTCGGAAAGGAAAGAGAGAATTTGAATGTGGTTTTCGACCAAGTGGGAACTCCTTGCTATGCAGAAGATTTGGCAAAGGTGGTCTTACTTTGTCTTGAAAAGGATTTCAGTCGTCGCATCCTTCATTTCAGCAACGAAGGCGTTTGTTCATGGTACGATTTTGCAAAGAAGATAATGACTTTATCCGACATAAATTGTAAAATTCGTCCAATCAGAAGTGCGGAATATCCCACTGACGCACTAAGACCGTCGTTCAGTGTATTGGATAAAGCAGACATAAAGCAGTTCCTGAATATTGAAATCCCATATTGGGAAGAAAGTTTGATAAAATGTATAAAGATATTGGGCAAATGATGAAATCAAAGTACTTAAAACTATTGATGTTTACACTGCTTGCAGTGCTGGTTGCAAGTTGCAGTGTATCTAAAAACGGAAGCAGAGGCAGCTTGGCAGATAAAATAGAAAGAAACTACAATAAAAAGCCGCCCAAACCTCATACCCACCCCCGTAAACCCGCAACCAAACCCAATAAAGGCAAGTTGATGAACTATTGCGAAGGCTGGTTAGGCACGCCTTACAGAGCCGGCGGCGAAACAAAGCAGGGAGTAGATTGTTCGGGCTTTGTCTCCAATGTATATAAAGACGTTTATGGAATAAAATTGCCGAGACGCTCACAAGACATGGAGAAAGCATGCAAAACAACCAAGTCATTAAGCAGTCTGAAAGAAGGAGATTTGGTATTCTTCAACAATAAAGCAGGAGGACAAACAAACCACGTCGGCATATTCTTGGACTCACAAAGATTCATACACGCCTCCTCCTCAAAAGGAGTAACAATAAGCCAATTCAACGAGAAATACTGGTCGGAAAGATTTCGTTGCGGCGGCATATATCCCGACAAGCATTAAACGAAACGCCGTTTTAGAAAATTAAAACGGCGAAAGAATTTCTTGGAAGGGCGTTTTATTTTTCTACAACGGCGTTTTATTTTTCCGGAAGG
>URCX01000121.1 GCA_900546465.1 uncultured Bacteroidota bacterium
AGCTGCGTTTAGCGCGCCGCGATTTCGACTCAATGATGAAACAGATTATGAACGCCGATGGCAACGATGTGGACGACACGTCTCCAACATACAAGGCTCTTGAAGAAGGCAGCTCCACACAAAGCAAGGAGGAGCTGGTGCAGATGGCAAACCGTCAGCAGAAGTTCATTCAGGGACTTGAGGCAGCTCTTGTCAGAATAGAAAACAAGACATACGGTATTTGCAGGGTAACGGGAAAACTTATTCCGAAAGAAAGATTACGCTTGGTACCTCACGCAACTCTCAGCGTCGAAGCGAAACTAAAACAGAACAAAAGGTAAGTTCAGTGAAGAAATCGCTTATCATTGTAATTGCAATACTTCTCATTGACCAAATCGTCAAAGTTTGGGTCAAATTAAACTTTACCATAGGAGAAGAGGTTTGTTTAATCGGTGATTGGTGCAGATTACACTTTATAGAAAACGAAGGCATGGCGTTCGGAATGTCTTTCGGCGGAGTTATCGGCAAATATGTTCTGACTTTCCTTAGAATTGTTGCCTCGTTTTTTATCGGTTGGTATCTGCTTAATCTGATAAAGAAAAACGAGAATAAATTGGCTATTTATAGTTTTACTCTGATTTTTGCAGGAGCGGTAGGGAATATAGTAGATTCCATGTTCTACGGACTGTTGTTCTCCGAAAGTACTTTCTTTACGGTTTCCCAATTCTTTCCTGCAGAAGGCGGATATGCACCAATGTTTCTGGGAAAGGTTGTAGATATGTTTTATTTCCCACTGATAGATACCACTTTCCCTCAATGGATACCTTTCATAGGAGGAAACTCTTTCCGATTTTTCAATGCGATATTCAATGTTTCCGACATATCCATAACTGTGGGTGTTGTTCTACTATTGATCTCATTGATTTTTACGAAGAAAGGAAATGACATAGCTACAGAAGCAATAAAGGAGAGTGCTTCAAATGAATTGACTGAAACAAAAAATGATTAAGTAGTGGAACTTCTTATAATCCTATCGCTTATATTAGTGAACGGCATTTTCTCTATGTCGGAAATTTCTGTTGTGTCTTCAAGAAAATCCAAACTTGATGCCGAAGCAAAGAAAGGAAACAAAACTTCAAAACAAATACTTGAAGTAGCCGAAAACCCTGACAAATTTCTTTCCACTGTACAAATAGCAATAACAGCCATAGGTCTTGTAACAGGTATGTATTCCGGCGAAAGTCTGATAGTACCTCTCGGTAAATTCATCAGCAAATCAGGATTGGATTTGTATTCTTCCGCAGTCATTGCAAGAATAATAATAATTGTTTCCATAACTTATGTTACGCTTGTTTTGGGTGAGTTATTCCCGAAAAAACTCGGCATGAACAGTCCGGAAAAAATATCGGGAATAATTATCAAACCTATGAACTTGCTTTCAAGATTGTTCTATCCTTTTGTGTGGTTGCTTTCAGTGTCCACTCAAGGACTAAGTTCGATTTTCGGAATAAAAAAACATAACAACACAGTTACGGAGGAAGAAATAAAGTCGATAATCAGCGACAGCACAGAAGACGGAGAAATTCAGGAAGTAGAACACGATATAGTCGATAGAGTATTTTCTTTGGGAGATAGAGACATTTCTTCGCTGATGACGCATCGCACGGAATTTGAATGGTTGGATGTAAATGACAGCCTGGAGAATATCAAAAGCAAGTTGTCGAAAAAAGTCCATTACATCTACCCCGTTGCAAACAAAAGCCTTGACAAGATTGTGGGAGTGGTATATTTGAAAGACCTGTTCAGCAAATTAGACGGCTTTACTACGGTTGAAGATATAATGAGAGCACCTCAATATCTGCATGAGAGCGTCAGCGTCTATGACGCACTTGAAAATTTCAAGAAAAGTAAAATACATTACGCTCTGATAATAGATGAGTTCGGTGTTGTCGAAGGCATGGTAACAATGAATGATATCTTGGAATCCTTAGTAGGTAATTCATCTGAATTTGAGACCGAAGATGACGAAGACGAGTTCTTGGAAAGAGCAGACGGAAGCTATTTGGTAGGGGGACAATACTCGTTCTATGACTTTCTCAGCCACTTTGATATGGAAGATTTGTATCAGGACAACAATTACAATACCATCAGTGGTTTGATATTCTCAAAGATAGGAGTTATTCCCAAACTCGGTGAAAAAATCGAATGGAACAAATTCATCTTTGAGATAATAGATATGGATTTCACGAGAATAGACAAGGTTCTTGTTACTGTAAAGGATACTTTTGAACAAAATTAAACCACTATCAATCAAGCATAAACGTTACAAATGAAAGATTTTTCCACAAGAAAAATTGCATTTTAGAAATAAGGTTGTAAATTTGCATTCTCTCCATTGGGAGAAAGACGAAATCAATCAGTAATAACAAAAACAATAAAACAACAAAAACACTATGAGAAAAGTATGTGCTTATTTGTCAATAGTAATGTTATTGACGTTAGGTCTATCAAATGCAGTTTTTGCACAAGATGCGAAAGCTGCCGAGACTGAAACAACAGTTTCAGCGACAGAATCAGCGGTTGAAGAGCAACCGGCGGCAGTTGAACAACCAGCACCTGCCACAGAACAATCTTTCCACCAAGCTTTGAAAACAAAATACATTGAAGGTGGAGTAGGCTGGATGACGCCGATATTGCTTTGCTTGATTTTAGGTTTGGCATTGGTTATCGAACGTATTATTTATCTTAACCTTGCAACCACTAATGCGGATAAACTATTGAAAAAGATAGAAGACCGTATAGTAGCAGGTGATGTTGAAGGAGCAAAGGATGTCTGCCGTAACACAAGAGGACCGGTAGCTTCCATATTCTACCAAGGTTTAGACAGAATAGACAATGGTTTGGAAGACGTTGAAAAATCTTTGACTTCTTACGGTGGAGTTCAAATGGCACGATTGGAAAGCAATATGGTATGGATTTCATTGTTCATCGCAATTGCTCCATCATTCGGATTTTTGGGAACAGTTGTCGGAATGGTTCAAGCATTCGATGACATCGAAAAAGCAGGTGATATATCTCCAACCGTTGTTGCAGGAGGTATGAAAGTCGCCCTTTTGACCACGGTCTTCGGTTTGATTACAGCTTTGGCACTTCAAATTTGTTACAACTACCTACTTTCAAAGATAGAAGGTTTGGTATCAACAATGGAAGATTCTTCAATCACATTCATGGACATCTTGGTAAAGAACAGCAAAAAGTAATTTACCACAACAATCAAACATATACCTTACAGAGGGTATAATAACAGAGTAATTACTTTGAAACCAAGGAGGAGAAATGAAGAAAGATTTTAGAAAAGTATATTGGACAATAGCCATCATTATAGGTGTCATAGCATCGATATGTGCCGTTGTTTACGGCTTAATGTTCGACCAAAACAAACCGGTTGCCGAACAATCGACGGCAATGATGGCATGGAACGTAGCATATTGGAGTGTAATAGGCTTATTCTGCATAAGCATACTTATTGCAGCATGTTTTGCAGTCGTACAAATAGTAAAAGGACTGATAGACGATCCGAAAAAACAAATGGGAACCCTAATCGGCGTGGGAGTATTGATTGTCGTAATGATTATTTCATACGCAATATCTTCCGGAACAGATGTTCCTAAGGAAATATTCGAAAAAACAGGTTCCGATTACTCCAACTCCAAACTGATAGGAGCATGTATGTACACCGTTTACGTACTATTCGGAGGCGTGATATTGTCTGTTCTCTATGCAGAAATAGCAAAAAAATTAAAGTAACATGGCAAGAAGAAAAAAGAAATCGTTACCGGCACTGAATAGTGCGTCTATGTCGGACATATCGTTTTTGTTGCTGACCTTTTTCTTGTTGACTTCTTCCATCAACACGGACATGGGTATCCAAAGACGACTACCGCCGCCATCAGACCCGACTGTCAAGCCGCCGGACATTCACCGAAGAAATACTTTCGTTGTATTGGTCAACAGAGAAGACAGACTCCTTTTCAATGGAGAGATAGGAGAAATCAATATGTTGAAAGATAGAGCAAAGGAATTTCTTTCCAACCCTCAGAATTTGGACAATCTCCCTGAAAAAATGACAAAGGACATACCTTTGTTGGGAACTGTTGAAGTTTCAAAAGGAGTTATTTCCTTACAAAACGACCGAGGCACCTCTTACGAAATGTACCTTATGGTGCAAAATGAATTGACTGCTGCAGTCAACGAATTAAGAGACGAAATGGCGAGGGTTAAATTCGGAAAAGCATACATTGATTGTTCCGATGCACAAAGAGAAGCAATAGATAAAGCAATACCTATTGCCATCTCTGAGGCGGAACCTAAAAACATAGGAGGAAAGAAATAATGGCAAAATTCAAACAAAAAAATTCTGATGGAGCACCGGAATTGAACATGGGTTCCATGTCAGACATCATTTTCATGCTATTGTTTTTCTTCATGGTGATTACGACCATGCGTGAAAGTACGCTGATGGTAAGGATAACCGTTCCGCAAGCGTCGGAAATCCAAAAATTGGAGAAAAAATCTCTTGTAAGCTACATTTACATCGGAACACCGCAAGATGAAAAGAAATTCGGTTCTGCAACACGTTTCCAGTTGAACGATCAGTTCGGAGAACTTGGAGACATCATTTCCTACGTTGAAGCTGAAAGAGCTGCAAGAAGCGAAGAAGACAAACCATTTCTTACAACCACCATCAAATGCGATAAAGGTGTAAAGATGGGAGATGTAACCGATGTGAAACAGGAACTCAGAAAAGCAGGAGCATTACGTATCATGTATGCAGCCTCTCGAAGAGTCAAAGACACTTATTGATAAATTGTCGATTCATTTTATTTGGAGTTGTCCTTCATGGGGCAACTCTTTTTTTGGCTTTTATCCAAATGGAATTTCAATTCAAACACTTTGCATTAGACCATAGTCTTTCAACAATGAAAGTCGGAACGGACGCAGTACTGCTTTCAGCCATTGCACCACGCAATCAAAACGGCAAAATTCTTGATATAGGAACCGGCTGCGGACTTATCGCAATGCTTATGGCACAATTCAATCCGCAAGCCCGCATAACCGCAATAGACATAGACAAACCGAGCATACAACAAGCCGAAAACAACTTCTCTCAAAGTCCCTATCATGAACGTCTGCAAGCAATCAATACAACATTACAAGATTTTGCCTCCAACCCTATCAACCACAAAACCTATAACATGGTAATAACAAATCCGCCATACTTTGTGAACAGCCTTAATGCTCCGCAAAAACGAAGAAATCTCGCAAGACATAATAATACTCTCCCATTCTCCGAACTTATTGAAGGCATACTGAAAGTAATCACTCCCTCCGCCTACGTAACAATCATTCTACCACCCATACAAAGCGAAGAAGTACACGAATCATTTCATAAAAGAGGTATGCACCTTGTACAGCAAAGCATAATCCTGCCCAAGCCGGATAAAGCCATTGCTCGAATAATAAACACATACAGTCCTATCAAAACCCCACTTGAAACAAACAAAATAATCATAAGGCAAAACGATAACACCTATACGCCTCAATACAAAGAACTCATCGCCGATATACTGCTGTAAAACCTTTTACTATCCGAAATAAAGAGGATACCTTGTTCGGATACACCATCTTTGAGGTCAAAAGTCCATTCGTAAGCTCTCGATAGTATTACTCTCAAATTCTCCGGTGATACTATCTGAAGCCTTTTTTCCTTTGATAATATCTTTCCTTAGTCGGAAAATAAAAAAGGGAGCCGAGTGGCTCCCCTTGAAGTGTTTGCCGATTGTCTTTTATTCGACTATCAGCTTTTGTGTGTTTACGTTATTACCGCATAGGATACGTATGTAATATACTCCGCTTGCGTAATTGCTTGTATTGAGTTCGTATGTCTCAGTGCCTGCTTGCAAATCCTCCGTTTGGATTATTCTGCCTTGAAGATCGCTGACGA
>URCX01000122.1 GCA_900546465.1 uncultured Bacteroidota bacterium
GGATGAACTAAAAGAAATATATAAGAAAAGATGGCAAATAGAAATATCATATAATAGCATAAAAAACAAATTAAAACAATACCATGTCCAACATTCTGAAAAGTATCATTGCATCAGTTCTTCTTTCTCTTTGTTTCACAAGTGCATTCTCACAAGAGAAGTACGCATCAAGTTATGAGAAAAAGGGAGACAAAGCATTCTTCAAAGGTAATTATACCGAAGCATTGGAATATTACACCATCGGAAGGCGTTTCCTTGTCAAACCTCTTTCTCTTATGTATAAATGTGGCGAGGCTTGCCGAATGCTGAAAGATTACGATAAAGCAGAATATTGGTATCAGAAAGTACTTATAGAGAACGATACCTTGAATATCAATGAAACTTTCCCGATGCTGTATCTCAATCTTGCACAAGTGGCGAAATGTAACGGTAATCTTATACAGGCACAACATTTTCTCAACACCTGCCTACTTGATTGCGGTGATATAAAAATCAGGAAGCAATGTAAGCACGAACTTGAAAACATAAGGTGGATATTCGATAATGAAACACCGGAGGAGAATACCTTTATAACCAACCTCGGAGGCAATGTAAATGATTCTTTCTCCCAATCCGGGAATTTTGTTTTGAATGACAGTGTGCTTTTCTTCACATCACCGGTTTACAAGGAAGTTCACGAACACGGAAACACATATTACTCCGATGTATATAATAAAATCTTCCTCTCTTTCATAGATGAGGACTTCTATACCCCTGCTCGCGAACTTGATATGCCCGAAGTGAATAAAAAGAAAACCAATGCCTCCAATTTCTTCTTTGATACCGTGTCGCAAACAATCTGGTTCAATCGTTGCACAACAACGAACGGCAAAGAAAATTGCCAAATATGGTACACGGTAAAGAAGAATAACAAGTGGACAAAGGCGAAACTCTTCGAACCGCTCTACGATAAAAACTCTTCAAACCTTTGTCCCATAGTAGCAAGAAACGAAGATGATGGCAAAACCTTGATGTATTTTTCCAGTAATAGAGCAGGGGGCTTCGGAGGTTTCGATATATGGTATATAGACTTGACAAGCGAAACTCCAATTCCCGTAAATCTTGGCTCAACCATAAATACAAACGGCAATGAGCTTACTCCACATTATTGCGATGACGAACAAACGCTGTATTTCTCCTCAGACAAGCATTTCGGTTTCGGAGGCTTCGATATTTTCCGCAGCGAGGGTTGGTTGCAAAGGTGGACTACACCCGAGAATCTGCTTCCACCTATTAACTCACCTGCTAACGATTTATATCCTTTTGTTTCGGAAAGCGGGGAAAGAGGATATTTCACCTCCAATCGAAAAACAGACAATACTTCCGGCAACAAGACCTGTTGTAATGACCTTTATCGTTGGGATAAACAACTTCCTGAAGTTGCCACAATCCAACAGGTAAAGGAAAAAGAAGTCTTTAATCCGGCTTTTGACCTGCCGATAGCACTATACTTTCACAATGATGAACCCAACCCCAATACCACAGACAGTGTAACGACCATAGATTATGAACAATGCTATAAATCCTATCGAGCATTAAGCAACCTCTATAAAGCAAGAGCCTCTTACGGTCGTTCCGATAGTCTTGAAGATGTGGCAATACGTCAAACAGAAGAGTTCTTCTCCCAAAAGTTGGATATTGGAATGAAAAAATTGAACCTGTTAGCCCAATTCATGTACGACAAAGTCAAAGAAGGCAAAACCATAAGACTGCAAGTTGCCGGTTATGCTTCCGCACTGTATAACGAAGACTATAATTACAGACTCTCACAAAGAAGAATATCCAGCCTTGAAAACTATTTCAAGAATTGGAATAATGGAGCAATGCGTGAATACTTCCGAACAATAGATGAAAATGACAGTCCGAAAATAAAAATAGAACGTTTGGCAATAGGCAAATTGGAAAGTCGCAGTGAAAATCCGGAAATCCTTGAGGAGAAACGCCGCAGTATATACACAAAAGAAGCCATGGAGGATAGAAGAATAGAAATCAGAGTGTTGGATTATAAATAAACACAACTTCGCATAGCTTTCATAC
The DNA here is from genome assembly GCA_900546465.1 of uncultured Bacteroidota bacterium. Lineage (GTDB taxonomy): Bacteria > Bacteroidota > Bacteroidia > Bacteroidales > P3 > Onthomorpha. The sequence continues at coordinate 2,077 of URCX01000122.1, forward strand.
ACAGCTTTCATAAATCCTTTTACATAGACATCAAGAGACGTTCTTATTTGAGCAGAGCAAAAAGAACGGCTCTTGCCATTGTCTATTTATACCTTGCATTGAATATTTCCCATAAAAGAAGCTGCGAATAATCGTTTTATTGCTACCTTTGCAATCGTTTTTATTGTGCAGGGGCTTTCAAATGGTGAGTTTTAATGTCATTACACAAGGGATACTATTCGGTCTGACACTCTCTTTAATGGTCGGCCCCGCCTTTTTTTCTCTCATTCAAACAAGCATAACAAAGGGATTTCGCAGCGGAGCACACCTTGCCATGGGTGTATCCCTATCGGATATTTCCATGGTATTCATAGCATGGTTCGGTGTAAGTTCCTTATTCGCTTCCGACAAAGCACAAAAACTCATAGGACTTATAGGCGGCATTATTATAATCTGCTTCGGCATTTATACGGCAACGAGACGACATATCACCCAACCGAAACGCAACATAGAAACCGTCAGTAAATTTCAATTAAAGTATATTCTCAAAGGCTTTATCTTCAATATAGCCAATCCCGGAGTATGGATTTTCTGGCTTATACCAATAAACGTTACAATGAGTTATGATAAACGTAGCGAGCAAATAACATTTCTCATCTGTATTTTGCTGACCGTGTTTTTCATGGACATCATAAAATGTGCCATAGCTACGGAATTGAAACGTTTCATGACCGATAATGTAATTACGATAATCAATAGAGTTGTAGGAAGCATACTCATACTCTTCGGACTCTATCTTCTGATAGTCTCCTTCACCACCATACATCTTCCCGATATGATATTGTAAGCTCGAAACCTTCTTTTGTAACCATTATAATACCACCTTATAAAACCATTGCTTTTCAAGCATTTACTCAAACGCCCTTTCAGAAAATTGAAATGCCGTTTGGAGAAATTGTAACGCCGTTCTAATTTCCTGAAAGGGCGTTTCGTTCTTTCTTGGCTTTATGTTTTTGTTATTGTTGGGCGGTTGGGGCGGTTTATTGCCAGAGTTTGGTGTCTGTAAGTGTTTCCAATGAATCTATAAGCGGGTTTGCGTCTTGGGAAGGAAAGAAGTTCAATCCTGTAATTTGCTCCACTTCCCGCACATTGCAGCAATAACGGAAGATATTGCCTTTTATGTTGGTATTCTCCATGAGAAAGGCTATCATCTTGTAAGTCGGGTAGGATATATCTACGACAACTTTATAGAATTTGCTGCATACGCTCACTCTATTCTCTCCTATTTCTCCTTTCTTGCTGCTTAGAACGGGACCGCATAGCACAAGAATACTGTCATTCTCCACTGCCCATTGTCTGACTCTGCCTTCCAACTTTTTCCATAGCCCGTCATTGAAACTCTGATACTGTGGGGATACATTGCTCATGTAGAAGGTTTCTTTCATTGAAGCAAACGACCAACACATATCCTTTGACGGGCAGAGATGTCCGCGAACATATCCTGAATTTGTGTAATCCTGTTTGGTGGCATAATTGTCTGACAGAAGATAATCCTTTTTGAAGCCTACGCCTTTCCTGCTCACATTATCGTTTTCCTGTACCATTTCAGCCGTAAGCAGATAAGCCACATAGGCTGCTTGTTTGTGTTTTGTGTCGTAGCCTACCATATAATACTTATGGTCAAGGAGCTTCAATTCTTCGGAACTTGACGGCAAGGCATTACCGAGGGAGAAACATTCTTTCGCTTTTTCTTCGTTTCCGATTGACTCTCCGGTGTTTTCCAATGTCTTTTGGGAAGAGGAAAAGCTGTATATGGTTAAACTTATCCCGATGATAAGCAGAGCGGATAAAAAAATTATACTTGCTTTTCTTCCTGCCATTTTCCGTCTTCTTTAATCATGGCGACCAAAAGCTCTATTGCTTTATCTTCATCTATATTTGAATGGACGAGTTTGCCTTCACGATAAAGGTGAACCTTGTGTTCCAAACTGCCGATGTAACCGTAATTTGCGTCAGCCATCTCTCCGGGACCGTTAACTATGCAACCCATGACGGCAATCTTCAAACCTTTCAAATGCTTACACCTCTGCTTTACTTTTTCGAGTGCTGTCTGTATATCATATTTCGTTCTGCCGCATGAAGGACAGGCAATAAATTCTGCTTTGTATATTTTTTCGCCCGTAGCCTGCAATAAATCTGCCTCAAACTGTTTGTCCGATAAAGAAAGGCTTGTAAGACGACCTTCCATAATCAAAGCCGATATATCTCCTGCCAATCTTGCACAATCCTGTTTAGCGTCTGTTTGCTCAACTCTTATTAAGGTGTTCTCCTTTTGTGATATCGTTATAACAGATGCAAGATTTATATTTGCAGAATCAACATTCAGGATTTTGTTTTGCTCATTCGCGGCTCTTTGTCTTTCAAAACTTGCAGCCAATGCTATCTTCTTTCCGCTGCTTTCAAAAGGAATGTCCTTATATGCCTGTACTATCTGCTGTGCAACGGGTATTTCGTTCTCGGGTTTTTCGGTCAAAGAAACTCTTATAGTATCTCCTATGCCTATTGCAAGCAAACTGCCTATGCCTGCCATGGATTTGATTCTGCCGTCCTGTCCGTTGCCGGCTTCTGTTACCCCGAGATGAATCGGATAGTCCAATCCCTCTTCCTGTAACATGGCTGCAAGCATTCGTGTTGAGAAATTCATCACCTTAACATTGCTTGACTTCATTGAAAGCACCAAATCGTCATATTGCATATCATGACAAATTCTTGCAAACTCCATTGCAGAAACAGCCATTGCGTATGGAGTATCACCGTATCGGTTCATTATTCTTCTGCTTAGAGAACCGTGATTGGTTCCTATTCGCATGGCAGTATGGTTTGCCTTGCATATCTCTATCAAAGGCTGAAGTCTGTCTGCAATCTTGGCAAGTTCGTCATTGTACTCCTGTTGCGAATACTCCGACTTGCTTGTGTTCCTATCCGTATAGTTTCCCGGATTTATTCTGACCTTATTCACTATTGCCGCAGCGACTTCTGCCGCTTTCGGATTGAAGTGAATATCCGCTATAAGGGGAATATTGTAATTTCTCTTGGCGAGTTCGTTCTTTATATTGTACAAATTCTCTGCTGCCTGCACATTGGATGCTGTTATCCTTACCAATTCGCAACCCGAATCGATAAGCCGCATACACTGCTGCACCGTTGCAGCGGTATCCATCGTATCTGTATTTGTCATTGACTGTATTCTGACGGGATTGAAGCCGCCTATACCAACATTGCCAACCAATACCTCTCGGCTTTTACGCCTTTTTACAGTATTGTTTATTGTCCATGAAATCATCTTATCGCTCATTCTCCAAAAGTTTTTTTGTTGATAAAAGTCCGCATGCCGCCAAGATGTCCTCACCTCTTGACGCTCTTATAGTGCATATTATTCCGTGTTTGCTTAAATTGTCTCGCAATGCTACCATGCTTTCTTCACTTGCAGAAATAAAAGGAGTGTCAGGAATGGTATGAAATCTTATCAGATTTACTCGGCAATCAAGTCCGTCCAAAAGTCTCAATAATGCCGACACATGTCTCTTTTGATTATTCAAACCCTCGAAAACGATATACTCGAACGTCAGTCGCCTTTGTCCGTGCCAATCATAACGCTTCAGCAACTCCGCCACATCTTCTAT
>URCX01000123.1 GCA_900546465.1 uncultured Bacteroidota bacterium
AAGAGAGGAAAAGAAATAAGGCGTTGCATAATATTGCGAAAGCAAATCCCATTCTTCTTCAACTGCAACAGGTGGTAACTGGCTCAAATCCCCAATCAAAAGCAGTTGAACACCTCCGAAGGCTTTGTTTCTATGCCTGTAACGAATTTTTCTCAATACAAGGTCTATCTGATCCAGGACATCTGCCCTCACCATGGAGATTTCATCTATTATAAGCAAATCCAAGCTGCGTATAATATTGATTTTCTCCTTGCGAAAACGTTTCTGCTCCATTTTGCAGCCCGGAACATATGGTGCAAAGGAGAATTGAAAAAAAGAATGTATCGTTTGCCCCTCGGCATTCAGGGCAGCTATACCCGTGGGAGCAAGAATGACAAAACGCTTATGCAGACTTGCTTTCAGGCTTTTCAAAAAGGTGGTTTTACCTGTGCCTGCCTTTCCCGTAAGAAAGATATTCCTGTCGGTCTGCTCCACATACCTGCGAGCCAAATCGAGTTGTACATTGGTTTCCATTCGCTTCACATCAAAAAAGGCAAATTCCGTCGAAACAGAACCTGCCTGAAAATATATAAGATTTGATTGAAAGGCGACAAAGCCGAAAGCAAACCTTCCTTCTTTGCCGCGACCTCTTACTATCTTGCCTTTCTTGCCACGACTTTCTTGGCAGCCTCTGCTATATTCGCCGCTTTCAAGCCGTATTTCACCATAAGTTCTTCCGGTTTTCCGCTCTCACCGAATTTATCGTTCACACCTATGAACTCCATAGGCTTAGGATTATTACGAACAAGAACTTGTGCAATGCTTTCGTTCATTCCGCCGCTGTATTGATGTTCTTCGCAACCGACAGCACAGCCGGTCTTTGCAACCGAACGCAATATGGCTTTTTCGTCCAAAGGCTTTATGGTGTGTATATCTATTATTTCTGCACTTATTCCCTCTTTCTCCAAGAGTTTTGCAGCCTCCAAAGCCTCCCAAACCAAATGTCCTGTTGCAAAAATGCTCACATCGCTGCCCTCACTCAACACAATAGCCTTGCCAATCTCGAAAGGCATGTCCTCAGGTATGAATACAGGCACCTTCGGTCTGCCGAAACGGAGATAAACACCCCCTTTGTATTCCGCAGCAGCTATTGTCGCCGCTTTGGTTTGGTTATAATCGCAAGGATTAAGCACAACCATGTTCGGCAACATCTTCATCAATCCTATGTCTTCCAATATCTGGTGTGTCGCTCCGTCCTCTCCGAGAGTTATTCCGGCATGAGAACCGGCTATTTTGACATTTGTTTCCGAATAAGCCACCGATTGACGGATTTGATCATACACCCTGCCTGTGGCAAAGGCTGCAAAACTGCCTACAAAAGCCGTTTTACCACTGAGAGCCAAGCCTGCCGCTATACCGATCATGTCAGCCTCCGCTATACCGCACTGTATCATTCTGTCGGGAAAAGCTTTGGCAAATTCGTCCATCTTTACCGATGAAGTCAAATCGGCACACAATGCCACTACTTCGCTATTTCTTTTGCCGGCTTCAAGCAAACCCGCTCCGAATCCGGAACGCGTATCCTTGTTACCCAATATAGGATATTCTTTCATTTGTTTTACTTCGCTAAATTTATCGTTGTTGTTTTCTTTGATTCAATCTTGAAGTCCTTCACCTGCGTTTTGATGGTTTTATCCGCCGTTTTGGCTCTTACAACCACCATATACTGCCCCGGTAAAAGGTCTATGGATTCGTTTTGTCTGCTTTCTTCGAGATTGCACACCCATTTTGTCTCTTCGCTATCCTTGACGAATATACTGCAAAGCATGTTTCCTTTGCCTTTATTCAAGAGAAGCGTACCGCTTTGAGGGATTTCAATCGTTGTCGTGGCACTCTGCCCCACTTCAACGTTCTCTATCTTCAAGCGAGGCTTGGTGAGAATTTCCAAATCGTACTTTCCTACAATATATTTCTCACTCTTGTTCAACTCCTGTATATTTACGACTTCCGGTTTGCCCGATTCGCGAACTATGACTGCCATATTCTTAGTGGTATTCTTACCCTTATCCTCGGCAAGCGTTATAATCATGCTGCCTTGCGGCGTTTTGATAGGAATGATGGTGTGTCTTCCGGGATTCAACTGCACCTTCTCCACCTTTACGGGGGGAATGGTGTGAACCACTATGTCGTAATTTATCAGCGGATCGAGTATCAAGGTATCCGGCATGCCCTTTGCATTGAAAGTATGCATGAATGTGTAGCGTAATTTCTTGCTTTGCGAATCGTAAAAAGTCATGGGAACATTCGTTTCGCTTGCTTCCATATAAGTATCCAAGAGATTGACCTGAGATGTCGTGTTATTCAATGCCTGATTGACCACATCATTCAAAGCTTTTGAAAATTCTATTTCGTTCGATACCTCATAGTATGCTCCGGCACACTCGAAATATTCTCTCATTCCTCTTCCTATACCTATGATGAAAGGTTTCAAGAAAGCTCCTTTCTTTTGCAGAGCCTTTGAAGCCGCACACACATCACCTGAACATTCGTCCGTTCCGTCCGTTATCAACACTATTATGTTTCGACAGTTATCACAATCCGGGAAATCGCCTACACATTTCTCCAATGTCGCCGCTATGGGAGTGGTACCTTTGGGAACCAATGCCTTCAACTTGGCTTTTATCTGTTCGCCATTGTTTGCCGAGAAACCGACTTCCAATTTGGTATCATCGCAATCCTGAGGCGGATAATCCTTGGTATGTCCGTAAGCTCGCAAAGCTATTTCCACACCATTGCAATCGCTGAGTGTATCGACTATGTTGGAGACAAGATTTTGTGCTATCTTTATTTTGGTATTGCTCTGCCACATTCCGTACATGCTGTTCGAGCAATCGAGAATGAAGAGTATGCGGGTGGTTTGAAAAGCGTCCTTTTTCGTTACTCTCACTCCTTTGGGCTGTGCAGTCAAGACCTGACTCAAGCCGATGAAGGCTGCAAGTATCGCTATAATCCCCAATTTTCTCCTTATCCTCATGGCAGATGCTTTTTCTTTTGCTAAAAATCTCCGAGTGTTTCCGTCAACTGCGAAAGTGCTTTCGCTGCTTGCTCGTCGTTAGGCGGGGTTCCATGCCATTTATTATCGTTTTGCATGAAGTCAACTCCGTAACCCATTTGAGTATGCATCAATATGACTACCGGTTGTCCGTGTCCCGTTTCGGCTTTTGCCCGTTTCAATCCCTCGCAAATGGCGTTCATATCGTTGCCCTCGGCTTCTACAACTTTCCACATAAAGGCTTCAAATTTTGCTTTAAGGCTTCCGAGTGAACAAACTGCCGTTGTGGTTCCATCGATTTGCAATCCGTTGACATCTATAGTTGCAATGAGCCTGTCCACTTTGTTGGCTCCGGCAAACATTACTGCCTCCCAGATTTGTCCCTCTTGCAATTCCCCATCACCATGCAAGGTATAGACTATTTTATCATCTCCATACATTTTCTTTGCCAAGGCTGCTCCTATTGCAACAGACAATCCCTGACCCAAAGAGCCTGATGCCTGTCTTATGCCGGGCAAATGGTCATGTATGCTCGGGTGTCCCTGCAAGCGTGTACCCAAAGAACGAAACGTTGCCAATTCTTTAACAGGGAAATAACCCCTTCGAGCCAAAACACTGTACAAAACAGGTGATATATGACCGTTGGAAAGAAAGAACATATCCTCTCCCCTGCCCTGACGGGTGAAAGAGTTGACGTCCAAGTCCATAGCCTCAAAATATAAGGCTGTCATAAAGTCTGCACACCCCAAACTGCCGCCCGGGTGTCCACTCTGACATGCGTTGACCATGCGAATTATATCGCGTCTTACCTGTGTCGCAATGTCCTGTAACTGTTTTACTTCTGCCATTACTGTTTTTGATTTTTCGTTTGCAAAGGTAGCAATTTTTCTTCTAATGGCAAAATGAATAGGAAGGCTGTAAAGTCGCCCTTATCTTATAAGCATGAGACTGCCCTTTTGAGTATGTGTATTTCCTTTGGTATCTGTGAATTTCACTATATAGTAATATCCCCCCTGCATAGCGTCTCCGCCATTGAATGTACCGTCCCAACCATGGTTTATATCATTGGCAGTAAATATAAGGACGCCGCGGCTGTTATATATGTCCATTCTGTATGAAGAAAGCTCGGCGTATGCAGGTTTGAAAATGCCATTCTTACCGCTTCCAGGTATAAAGGCGTTAGGAATGAAGAGTTGCGTACGTACAGTGTCCTCAAGGCTAAGATCGGAAGAAGCTTTCGTTCTTGTTTCCGGCTCTATGATTTCTGTATTTGCGGACTTTGCCATAGGTTTTTGTGCAAGAGGAGTTATTGAAACAACATTTTGCGAGCGGACAACTTGATTTTGCCCCATAACAGCAGCCTCGTCATGATTGTTCACACTCATCGGATTTGATGATATAATGGGTTGATTGTCAGGTTCTGCAACAACAGTATTTTCTTTCGCCCTTTCATTTTTGCGAATCGGCCTTTGAATAAATTCTTTCGGCGTTTCATTTTGCTCAATCGCCATTTCGCTCGCAGCTTGTCTTTGAACACTCGGTTGAAGGTAGGTTTCTGCCTTTGCAATCTCCTTTTCCGCTTTCTCCGGAGCCAATGCCAACATACCGACAAAGCCTGCCAACAAAACCGTTGCCACAATGACGGATACGGTAAGGTAGCCATGTTTCGGTTTATTCAATTCCTTGGATACGTTTTCCCACAAGCGTTCATCCGGTTGCTGCTTATAATCATGTAATCGCTCTCTGAACTGTTCGTAATTCTTATCCATAATCTTTCTCCTTTCCATCTCTTCACCCAATCCTCTAATTTGCTTTTCGGATTTCGGTTTGAATATTTTTCTTGTTTATTTTCTCTCTCAATAATTGCTTTGCCTTGAAATTCAATCCCCTTAACGTACTCTCGCTTAACTGCCACATATCCGATAATTCCTTGTAAGAATATCCCTCTATTTCGATAAGATTGAATACCGTCCTGCAATTCTCCGGCAAAGAGGCGATGGTTTCAAGTATCTCGGAGGTTGAAAAATTGTCAAGTTGCACAGGTCTCTCCACAATGGAGTTGCATTCCTGTACATCACAAAAAAAATGTGATTTATCGTAACGATAGTAATTCAAAGCACAGTTGACAAAAAGACGTCTCAGCCAACCGCCGAACGCTCCCTTGAAAGAATACTTGTCAAGTTGCGAAAAAGCTTTCACAAAAGCCTCCTGAAAAATATCCTCTGCGTCCTGACGGCAACGTGCATAGCGAATGCACAAACCGAACATAAGAGAGGAATACCTGTCATAAAGAGCTCGTTGAGCCTTTGCGTCTTTTTTGAGACACCTTCTTACTATTTCTTCGTCCGTAAGGTTCATTGCTGCTATGACACTTGTATTCTATGATTTGTTTCGATAGAACAACAAATTCTTCAAAAGAAACGGTGCGACATCTGTAAGCCGGGTTCTGTCGGGTCTGCGTTTGCAAACCGTTCTATCATTAATCTACTGCCTGCCTTGCGACAAGCCTCTAACGACCTACCCCTCGGAAAAGGACGAGCAGCCCCATGCTCCGATATATTTGGTCTTTCAACTCATAAGGTTTACCCCTTTTGCTTATCACTAAGCAAAAGCGTGAGCTCTTACCTCGCGTTTTCACCCTTACCTTCAAAAAGGCGGTTATTTTCTGCGGCACTTTCTGTCGGATTTTTGCAAATCCGCCTACCC
>URCX01000124.1 GCA_900546465.1 uncultured Bacteroidota bacterium
CATACGTATCCTATGCGGTAATAATGTAAACACACAAAAGCTGATAGTCGAATAAGCGACAACCGGTAAACACTTCAAAGGGAGCCATACGGCTCCCTTTTTTATTGCCAAAACAGAAGAACAAAAAGCGGAATACTAAGTTCCGCTTTCTTATACGTTCAGCAAAGCAGCAGACTCACTGCTATTTCGGAAATAAGCATAAGGAATTGAATAATAAGAGGAAAATTATTTCACCGAAGAGACGATAGAATAAAAAGGAATATACTTGGAGACATAGGAAGTAATATCGAAACACAAAAAGAAAGCAAGTCTTCTATTCATCAAAAGACTTGCCTTTCTTAACAATTATATCTTTTATTTTCCTGTATGCCCGAAACCGCCTTCGCCTCTTTGGGTTTGTGTCAACTCCTCTGTGAGTTCCCATTCCACTCTCTCATGTTTAGCTACTATCATTTGTGCTATACGTTCAGAGTTTTTTATTTCAAAAGCTTTATCTGAAAGATTGACAAGCAATATCTTGATTTCACCTCTGTAATCTGCATCTATCGTTCCCGGACTGTTCAATACTGTTATTCCATATTTGAATGCCAAACCCGAACGCGGTCTGATCTGTGCTTCAAAGCCTGTGGGTAATTCGATGAACAGTCCTGTTGGTACCAAAACTCTTTGCAGCGGTTGAAGAACAATTGGAACTTCTATATTCGCCCGCAAATCCATTCCGGCAGAAAGGAGAGTTTCATACTCCGGAAGTGCATTTGAAGATTTGTTTATCACTCTTACTTTCATGAAATCCGATGTTAATCGACTTGTGCGTCTATTGCAGAGTTGTTTCTGAAAGACAAATCCCCTGAACTGTCTATTCCAAGGCTTGACTTAGGTCTCGGAGAAGAAAAGTTTTGTGAAATATTATAGTCGTTTTCCATGCTCGGGTGAGAGTTTATTATTGACTCCAAACCTTCAGTCGTTGTCATCATATCCCGAATTCTTTTTATTCTGGCAACGCGTTCTTCCTCCATTGTGTTTGTTGTTACAGATTGAGGAGACCATGTGGTTTGACTTACAATATCTGCCAGAGCTCCTGTTTCAATAGGAGTTTCAGCAACAATCGTACTTTGCGTTATTTCTTTTTCTACTACGGTATTTAACCGTGGTTCTTCGTGATGTACGCTTACAGATGTTATTGGAGCTAAGGCATGAGTTCTTTCTGTCGAGGTGTCCACCGGATTCATATTCTCATCAAGAACTATCGTCTTTTTTTCTTGCTTATAAGACTCAGTTTGCTTAGGTTGCTCTTGTTCTTTCGGTTTATCCTCATCTACGATTTTGATTATCATATCATCAGCTCCGGCATGTAATGGAGTTTCCTGTTTCTTTGCAGTTTGCACTACTGTTGTTTCAGCTTTTTTTGATGCTTCTTCCGGACTTGGTATTATGCCACCCGGAGTTCTGTCTCCCGGAGTGTATATTTCTTGTTTTGCTTCAAAACCGGTAGCTATGAGCGTAATGCTTAGTTTGTTTCCTAAACTTTCATCGAATGTTACGCCCCATATAGTATTGATGTCTTTGTTTGTCTGTTCTTCCAAGTAGTCTGTAATAACTTCCAATTCCTCCATTGTGAAGTCTTTCTCCGAACAACTTATGGTCAAAAGCACATCTTTGGTTTGAGAAATGTCATTATCATTAAGCAAGTCGGAGGCAGTGGCAGCTTTTATTGCTTCCAAAGCTCTGTTTTCTCCCTCTGCGATACCCAATCCCATAAGAGCTACTCCGGAGTTCTTCATAACCGACTGCACATCTCGGAAATCGACTTGTACATAACCGGTATTAGTCATTATTTCGGATATTCCTTTAACTGCAGTAAACAAGACATCATCTGCCAAAGAGAACGCCTCCTTAAAGGACATTTTTCCACGTTCTCTCAACTTATCTGTGCTTACAATGATAATACAATCGACAATCTCTTTCAGTTTCTTGATACCTTCCTCTGCCTGAGTTCTACGTTTACGACCTTCAAAACTGAATGGCAATGTAACGACGCCTACAACCAATATTTTTTCTCCATCTTCCGGCAGATCTATTTGTTTTGCCAATTTTGCAACAACAGGAGATGCTCCTGTTCCCGTTCCTCCTCCCATTCCGGCTGTAACAAATAACATCCTTGTATTAGGGTCGAAAATACTTGATATTCTGTCAGCATTTTCTTCTGCTGCTTGTTGCCCTCTTTGAGGATCATTACCGGCTCCCAATTTACCGATACTTATTTTGTTTCCAACAGGACTGGCACTCAAATTCGTTGCATCTGTGTTGCAAACAAATAAATCCACACCTTTGATTCCTTTCTCAAACATGTGGTTCACTGCATTGGTACCGGCTCCGCCGACACCCACGACTTTAATATAAGAAGAAACACTACTTTGAACGTCTATATCCAAAATATTACCGTCGCCTATGATACTGTTTAATTGTATTTGTTCGTCCATAATACCAATATTTTATTCTTCTCCGATTATATGATATTAGTTTGTAAAATTACTACTTTCAGCTTATTTGTATTCCACTGTTAACATTAAGTTCTCAACAGTCTGTTGTTAATAGCGACCATCGCTTATTATCTTCCTCAAAAACTCGTTCAACTTTTCCACCACTCCACTTTTCTTCTGTTTCTTCTCAACGGTTTCATCTGTTGAAGTTTCCTCTTGTTTTTCATCAGGTTTTACTTCTTCTGCTTTCCGATCCGCCTCAGACCTATCGCTTCTACTCTCATCTTCTATTTGAAAGCCTTTAAGCACCAAGCCTATACCTGTTGCATGCATAGGATGCTTCATTTCCTCAGTAACATTTCCTGAAATATGCTCGTCCGGTGTACCTATACGAGTATCCAAACCTAACGTAAACTCTGTCAGCTTCACAATATCACTAATCATCGAGCCCCCGCCTGTCAGCACAACCCCTGCTATAAGTTTCTTATTGAAATCCGTATTATGGATTTCATACAAAACTTGTTCCAAAATCATGGTTACTCTTGACTTTATGATTTTAGCGAGAGTTTGAACAGATATTTCCCTTGCGTTACGACCTCTGAAACCAGGTATGGAAATTATTTCATTTTGCGAATTTTCATTTTCAAGACATCTTCCGAACTTTATCTTCAACGCCTCTGCTTGCGTCTTTATAATAGAACAGCTCTCTTTTATATCATCTGTTATCACATTACCTGCCAAAGGTATTACAGCAGTATGTCTCAAAATTCCCTCATGAAATATTGCCACATCCGTTGTTCCTCCGCCTATATCCACAAGACATATTCCTGCATCTTTTTCTGTTTCATCTACAACAGCCTCGGCAGAAGCAATAGGTTCAAGTATCAAATCCTTAACCTCATAACCTGCCATCTTGACGCTGAAATATATGTTTTGAATATTTGTAACGTTACCTGTTATCAAACGAAAATCCCCCTCCAAACATTTTCCTACTCTTCCGACAGGATCCGTTGTGGCAAGGTCTCCGTCAACGCTGTAACTTTGAGCGATAACATGTATTATTTTCTCGCCATGAGGAAGCAGCAAATTATATTGGTCTTTTTTCAATGTCTCAACATCTTTTGCTGTTATAATATGGTTATCATCATGAATCATGATATTACCTCTATGTTGCTGCATTTTTATATGATGTCCTGCAATACCGACATACACACCTTTAACCTTATAGTCAGCCATTGCCTCTGCTTGTCCGACCGCCTGCTTTATGGAATTTGCCGTTGCTTCTATATTTTTCACGACACCTCTTTCAACACCTATTGACGGAGTCTTTCCCATACCTATTATGGAAATCTTTCCCGTCTCATCTCTCTTGCCTATAAAAACAGCTATTTTCGTTGTGCCGACATCTATACCGACTACTATCTCTTCTTTTTCCATATATGATAAACGTTTTAATTATTTCCTTGTACAAACCACTTGATTATCGAATTTCAAATTGACCAGACTATAATTATTCCAGCCGTATTTTGTAAAACCCTCCTTATACAGATAGTGCAACTTTCTCAATCTTTCTTCAAGTCTATCCGTTTCCCCAAGCAAAATTACATAATCTCCTACTTTGGGTATCAATTGGAACTTATCTTTTTTCGAGAAATAAATCTGATCTATCTGATTTCTCAAAATATTATCCCGTTCTATCAAGCTTGCAATCTTATATATTTCATGATATATCGGAAAAGACACCGAGTCCAAAAGGCTTTTGGGTTTAGGCTGTCCGCTCAATTCTCCACTTGCGACAATAACATTGGCAGCACCACTAAACAAAGCACTGCAAACTTGCTCATTGTAATCAAGATAGAACTGCCCTCCCGTAGTATTATATATTCTCACCAACATTCTGTTTTGAACAATATCCACATTCAAAGTCCCGCTCAAAGTAAGAAAAACATTAGCGGTTGAAATAAGATTTTGCCGTAAAAGATAAGATTCTATCTCCTCACAATGTATCTCTTTCCTTTTTTTAGATGATAATTTACCGAATTGTCTCTCCACTGTTTTCATTACATCATCACCGGAAATCAGTGTATCTCCTCCTTTGTAATCAATCTTTACATCTATTTGTGCAATACCAAGATTTCGCATTGTTATGTTTGCAAGTATCACCAACATAACAATGGAAAACAAAACCAACAAAAATCGTATTGCCTTTTTATTCATCAGCTCTTATCATCTCAGTTATTGGTTCAACAAATCTGTCTATATCACCGGCTCCCAAAGTAACCAATAATTCCGGTTGTAAAGTTTTAAGGAGAGGCAAGAGTTGTTCCTTCTCCACATAATATTTATCCTGTTTGCTTATCTTTCCAAGTATTGTATCGGAGGTAATGCCTGATATAGGCTTCTCTCTTGCAGGATATATCGGCAATAGAACCACCTCATCCAATAATTCCAAAGATTTTGCAAACTCGTCGGCGAAATCTCTCGTTCGCGAATAAAGATGCGGTTGAAATACTCCGCAAATCCTTTTATCAGGATACAATTCCCTCAAAGATGTTACCGTAGCCTCTATTTCTTGAGGATGATGAGCATAATCATCGTAATATATGGTTTTATCGGTCTTTATTCTCAAATCAAAACGACGTTTCATTCCTTTAAAAGTAATAAGACTTTCCCTGCACTCACATTCGGTCACGCCCAAAGAAAGAGCCATTGACAACGAAGCGACTGCATTTTCAATATTATGTCGTCCGGGATAAAGCATCTTCATATCATGATATACATTATCCGGTGTATGGAAATCAAAATAGTACGCTCCTTCAATCACTCGCACATTCGAAGCATAATAATCCGCATTAACATCAGTCAAAGAGTATGTTGACTGCGACACTTTTGATACTATTCTCACCGGCAAACTTTTTTTCAGGAACAATCTGCCGTTTTCTTTCGTCAGATTTGCAAACTGAACAAACGCTTGCTCCAAATTATCCAAATTTCCGTATATATCCAAGTGATCCTCGGCTATTGAAGTTATCAATGAAAAGAAAGGAGACAATCTCAAAAAAGACCTGTCATATTCATCAGCCTCGACTACAACATAATCAGACTTATGGTTTATCAAAAAATTCGTTGAATAATTATTTGATATACC
>URCX01000125.1 GCA_900546465.1 uncultured Bacteroidota bacterium
CAGTGTGCTTGTGCCGGGTAAGAAGTTATTCTCTGAGGATAAAAACGTCTATAATCTGCATCTCGGATTGAGTGCCAATTTCTTTAAGAGGAAGCTCTCCCTCAACCTTTCAGTCAGCGACCCTTTCAACTGGAACAAAATAAAAAGCGACATCACTTCTCCATACTATCACAGCCACAGTACCAGAATACGAAGCAGTCGTTACATATCATTCAGCATCACTTTGCGTTTCGGTAAATTGGAATTGGAGAGAAAACAAGCCTCTACATCAAATTCCCATGTAGAATAAGAGATAATATCGCCCCCTTCTCTGTAAAGGAAAGAGATTTGGCAAGCCGCAAGGACTTTTTGGTAAAAGCCTGCGGCTTGAATTATAATGTGTAACCCAATGTGATGACGAAGTCGGTGGTGGAAAACTGAATGTTAGGATAGTATTTGTAGTATGTACTGCGAATGAAGTGTCGGTTTCTGAGCGTAATATTCCACTTTTTACCGGAGTGATAAGTTACATATGGCGAAAGCACGGTCAGATGAGAGTGTCCCGCATCGCCTTGAGAATTATCCGTTCTGCCTTGCGAGGTATTCCTCCACGTATATAGGTAGAAGTGTTCCGCACTCACATCAAAGCTCCATCGTCCTTTGTAGGTGGCACCCGCATACAGCTTTATGCTGAAACCGCTGCCGAGGTTGTAGTCTCTCTCATTGTTGACATAATGATCTGTCGTGTTTCCGCCGAGAACAATGCCGTTCACATAGCCGGTGGAACGGAATATAAGCGGTTTATTCCAAAGATTATATCTCCTTACAAACAAACTGCCTATACCGAATGCCGCAGCTTCCGAAATCCGATAAGGCGAGAATTTTTCACCTTCGCCGTTTTTTATTTGAGAATCATAGAAATCGAAATGCTGAAAAGCTCCGAGAGTAAGCGAATACTTATCACTGTTATCTATATTCCTGCCCCAAAGGATACCGATCACATTCACCTGAGTAAACAAGGGTTGATTGGAAAACAAATCCGCCCCTATGTTGAGCGTAAACCATTCGTAAGGCTTGTAGTATTCGTCATACGAATCCCTGAACGGCTCTCCGTAGATCAGGTTGATACCTATATGAGTACTCAACTCCCCGTTCTTGGAGTCGTCATACTCAGCCAAAAATCTGCCTCCCGTAAAGACATTGAAATAAATGGGAACGCTCGGCAGCTCTCTGCCTTTGGAAAGCGTTCGCTTCCAACTCTGTCCGTTCAACAGTCGGTTGACACCCCTTACCGGTGAAATACAGGCAATAAGAAACTCCCTTGAAAACCTTTCCCAACCCGTGGAACTGTTATCCACAAACAAATCCGACAAACGAAAAGTTATTTCACCGAGACATATACCCCCGAGAGTTGTAGCATAAAGGTCATTGATTGACGGCAATTCGTTTTCACCGAAGTATTCCCACATCAGACTGCCGCCAAAGGAAAAAGGCACACTCTCCCAAAAGGACATGCCGTTGGAACGAGCCGCATTGAAATACAAACCTCCGTGATAAGGATGAGCGAAAAGATTAGTCGAGAACTTATCCGTATCCCATACCGGAAAAGACGAAAGATTTGTCTTCCATGAATTCCAATTTATTTGAGCAAAATCCGCATTCAGCACCACCTTATTGAAACTCCATACAAATGTATTGGTGGCAAACACCTCCGCCGCAGCAAGAAAAGGTTTCTTTTGAGGAATAAAAAGACTGTCGCTTATATACTGACGTCCCGCCTCTTCGGGAAAGAGAACGTGTTGAGCCTCCACACGAACGAAAACACCCGAGAGGAGAAGTAAGAAAAGCAGAAGTTTTTTCATATCACCGTTTTTTGCAAAATAATATCAAGTCTCGTGATAACGCAGGAAAGACAAATTTGGTTTACAAGACAGTTGAAAAATCGTATTTCCGATAAAGCATAACAGGAGGTTTCAAATATTTGATATTTTGCTTTGTCAATGAAATCGATAAGCTGTACGATATATCGCCATCATACCCATGACCGAATACAAGCAAGAAAGACGATTGCCCAAACGCCATTCCGGAAAATTAAAACGCCGAAAGAATTTCATAGAACGGCGTTTGGATTTGGTGCTTAGGGGATTGTTGAAAATAGGGGCTTAATCGGCTTGGGTGGAAGGGTGGTTTGTTTTCTTGGTGAAGTGTTTCAGGGTGATGGAGTGGTCTATGTTCAGAATTACTCCGACGGAGAAAGAGAGAAATCCGTTACGTATTACTTTCTCAAAGCCGGGGCGGTCGCCTGTTATGCGGTTTTGCTTGAATATTTGTACATAAAAGTCTGTCGAGCATGCTTTTGCTATTTTCTGACGGTACATTGCACGTAGGTAATATTGCGTTGCTCTTTCAAAGACCAAGTTTTCTGTGTTGGTGGAGAAGTTGTTGAAGTGCGGACTGCCGAGAAGGCTGACAAAGTCTTTGCTGTCGTAGAATGCGAGTTTGATATTAAATTTCTTGTATGAGGTTTCTATGTAAGGAAAGTATGCCCAACCTTCGTGAAAGGGCATGAGTGTGCTTTCGGACAGGGATTTGTAATAAAGGAAATCGCAACCCGAGGAGATATGCATGTGTTTGCCTATATGTCTTGCGAGTTTCAGACCCAAGGAGAGGTTAACCCATGATTCCGTATTGAAATTTCCGCTCAGGTTTTCGCCTCCGAGGTGCTGCACAAGGGCGGAAAGCGGGAAGGTAAGCTCGAATTTCTCATTATTAAAGAGTATTCTGCTTTGGGTGTTTATGCCTAAGGTGAATGCTTCTTGGTGAATATCCTTGCCAAAGACGAAACTCTGCCAGTTAAGCCATATATCGGTGCGGTTATGCTTTGTGTTTATTTTCAGTTGCAGCCCTGCTTCGGGGTCGGAAGCAAAGGTGTTTTCAAAATTATAGAGAGGTTCGGGCAGGAAATGCGAGTTTAGGTTTTCTATATTGCCGAAGGTCAGAGATGAATAGGGATTTATGAACCATACTGCTCGAAAATACGGTATAAGATGCAAGCCTTTTGAATATTGATAGCTTTTCCAATCGGGGAGATTGGCATAGATTATGCAGGGATAGTGTTCCGCTCCGTGAAAACGCAAGGCGGAGAGTCCTGCTTCTATGAAGAGATTGTCGCTTATGCCGTATGATAGAGTGGGAGTGAGACGAAAACCCGGCAGAGTGTAGCCTGCGGTTTTTACTCCGGTGTATTCATTATCTACGAAGAAGTCTTGGTTATAGATATTGAAGAGCAGTTGCTTTTCTTCGGGCTTGGAAATTGTTTCTTTGAAAGAGCGGTCTTGGTAAACGAACTGTGCCGAACTTTCAAATGCCGAAAGGAAAGAACATAAGCAGAAAATGAAAATTTCAAAATGCAATCCGCAATTCTTCATTCGGCGTAGAGTGTTTTTTCTTTATCGTTTCTGTAAGACGGTATCGGGGCAGCCTTATTTGGTTTCTTCGTTCTTATTCCCGACTTTCCGCAAAGCCTCTTTTACTTCGCTGTCGTCCTTCTTAGCTTTCATGGCTTTTTTCTTCTTTTCGGCAGCTCGTTTGTCGTCTTTGGCTTTTTGTTTTTTCTTTTTCTCCAATTCTTTTTTCTTTTGCTCTACTTTCTTCGTTTCTTCTTTCAAACGTTTCTCTTTTTCCTTTTCGAGCTTTTTCTCTTCTTTGCTTAGCTTTCTTTCAGGCATTTTTACTTTCTCTTTTTTCGTCTTATCATTGTCGGAAACTGCTGTATCGCTTTCGTTTTCCTCTGCAATATTCCAATCCTTAGGCACAAAACTCTCTTCCAACACTACCATATTATCTTCTTTCAAAGGTTGGTCTATCTTTATCGACTTCAAGATGTTTTCAATCTCCGCTCTGCCTTCCGGAGTGTCCGCTCCATAGAACTCTATAGTGTAAGTGTATCCGTTATCCACCAAACCATAAATTCCTCCACGGTAACTGTCGGTCAGATGTGTGTTTGTATAGACAAGCAATTCGGCATTCATTTTGCCGAGTTTTGCATTGCGTACATCGTCTATCTGCATGTAATCAAAGGTTTCTTTATTGCTGCGTTCGGAAGCAAGAGTGGTTATCTTGCTTGTGAGATCCAATACGCGGCGTGTGCAGTTTATCTCCATGAAAGCGACATTATTCCGCTTTGTAAGCCTCAATCCGAAATCTCCCATCTTCTTTCCGAGTTTGGTTGCAAGCCAATCATCAGGTAGAACGAGGCTTATATTTTCCCTTGTCAAAGAATGCCTGCCGCTTTGTGAGAAAAGGTTGCCTGCAAAGCCCAGCAGAACAAAAAATACCACCGTAAAAATGTGTCTGATTTTCATATCGAATATTCTGAATTACTGTTTGAATTACTGTTCACTTTGCAAAAGTACTCATTTATTGCCATTCAGCAAAACAACACGGCATAGGAATTATATGTTTTTCTCTTCCGGCGGAGTGAAAACTGTTTGAAAATTCGTAATTTTGCGGCTTGAATCAAAGAAACGACATGGTAGAAAAGTAAAACATCATATAATGGGAAGAGCATTTGAATACAGAAAGGCGAGAAAGCTCAAACGTTGGGGCAATATGGCGAGAACCTTTACCCGTTTGGGCAAGGAAATTGAAATTGCGGTAAAAGCAGGTGGTGCAGACCCTAATGCCAATCCTCGTTTGAGGTTGCTGATACAGACAGCAAGGAACGAGAATATGCCGAAGGACAATGTGGACAGAGCAATCAAGAGAGCCGTCTCCAAAGATACGGCAGACTATAAGGAAGTGGTGTATGAGGGTTACGGACCACACGGAATAGCCGTCCTTGTGGAGACTGCAACCGATAATCCTACGAGAACGGTTGCCAATGTGAGGGCAGCATTCAACAGGGGTAACGGTTCACTCGGCACATCGGGCATGTTGGATTTTCTCTTTGAAAGAAAATGTAACTTTAAGGTTGCAATGAAAGAGGGAATCGACATGGAGGAATTGGAATTGGAACTTATAGATTACGGAGTGGACGAATGCTTTGCCGATGGGGACGAAATATTCATCTATGCCGACTTTTCGGCTTTCGGACCTATCCAAAAATATCTCGAAGACAGCGGCTTTGAAATCAAATCGTTCAGTTTTGAACGCATTCCCAACGATATGAAAGAACTGACTGCAGAAGAGCAGGAAGATGTCGAGAAATTGGTTAACCGTTTGGAAGAAGACGATGATGTGGTGAACGTTTTCACCAATATGAAATAAGGTTATTTTTGATTTTTTCTCTTTTAGGAGTCTTCGGAAGCTCGTTTCCGAGGACTTTCTTTTTCTTTCGTTTTATCTTATCTTCTTATGTCTCTCGCAACACGAAATCCTGTGCCGATGCCAATGCTTTCGTCTCCACAGCCTCGGCGATGCGTATTCATCATAACCTTGTGATCGAAATTGAAACAGCCCCCTCGGTTGCATTTTCCCAAGCCCTCTTTCGGTCCTTTGGGATTATCTTTCGGGCTTTCCTGATAATAATAAATTCCATAGTTATCACTGCACCATTCCCATGCGTTTCCGCTCATGTCATAAAGTACGTAGCCGTTCGGTTTCTTTCTTTTTACTTC
>URCX01000126.1 GCA_900546465.1 uncultured Bacteroidota bacterium
AGACATACTCATACTCGACGAAGCCACCGCCTCTCTTGACACAATCAGTGAGAGGTACATACAGGAAGCCATAGACGCAATCTGCAAAGACCGCATTATCATCACCATAGCCCACCGCATTTCCACCATAAGGCACTATCCGCACATCGTCGTCATGAACCAAGGCGAAATCCAAGCCATCGGCATACACGAAAAACTGATACACCGCAACGAACTCTACGCCTCACTCTGCCGCTTGCAGAACATAGAACCCGAACCGGTCAAGACCTCCACTCCTACCCTTGTCGAAGAACAAGAAAACAAAGAAGAAGTAAGCCAAACCGCCACAAAAGAAACAACTGACAGCGAAGAAAGCACATCAAATACTGCCGAAGAAACCCAAACAAACACCGCTGAAACACCGACCGCCGCAACAGAAGACCCAAAAGTCGATTAAATACTGACGAAACGAGGTTTAGATGTGGTTTGATGCTGTTTTGTTGGGGGAAATGGCAGTTTGGAAATGTTTCGATTGGTGAAGCGAGAAGATTGAATCTGTGATAGAAATCATTGGATTGATAAAAATTCATCGAAAAATCCGCAAAATAGTTGCGACAAAAAAAAATTGTCGTATATTTGTCGGCGAAACCGTCAGACTATAGCTGACATAAACAGTGTTAATTGATTTTCAGAAAGGAGAATTTTATGAAAGCAGGAAAATTATTCGCAGGTGCATTGATGCTTTTTGCAGGAGTGTTGTTCTTTAACGGTGCTTACTCGCAGAATATGTACGAAGGAAGAACCCAATGGTTGAAGATGAGTGCCGAAGAACAAAAAGCGGCGTACCAAAAGGCGACAGGTGAGGACAAAATCAAGATTTGGAATGATAAGTTCGTGGAAACGGAGAACTTGGATTGGTCTGCGGCAGAGTTGAATCATATAAAAGAAATGAGGAAGTTCATTTTCGATAATATGGGAGACTTGTTCCTCGACGGTAAGAACAAAGAGAAAGCAATGGCTTCCTTTCAGGATTTCACGGCGAAATGGATGAATGAGGGCAAAGAGAAGTTCAGATGGTCGAAAGAGTTGATGTTCCACATCGTTGCCGACACGGGCATATTTACAAACGAAATGCTGAAACAACTCAGAAGATAGGTTTTTCGGCTTCGGTTCACGGTTTCGGTACAGTCTCAATCGGGGCTGTACTTTTTTTGTCTTGTTTTCGCTGGCGGCAAATGTAGTTGAAGCAAAGGCGTAATTCGTTTTTTTTTCGGAAATTTGCACTTTATTTGTGCTTGTAAGAATGATGGCTGATAAAAGAACGATTTACGGTTATGTTGCCGTGATTTTTTCGATGTTGTTTTGGGGCATCAGTTTCGTGTGGACGAAACAGTTGATTGCCGCTCACTTCCCTGTTTTCTTTATTCTCTTTGTCCGATTGGCGATTTCGGCTTTGGTATTGTTCTTTTTCTTTGCGTTGACAGGTAAGTTGGAGAAGGTAAAACGCAAGGACTTGCCGTCTTTTATTGCTTTGGCTTTCTTTGAACCCTTTATGTACTTCATAGGTGAGAATTTCAGCATGCTGTTTGTCGATGCGAGCTTTGCTTCCATAATGATTGCCACACTGCCTGTGGTAACCCCTATCGCTCTTTGGCTGTTTAACGGAGACAAAATAAGGGGAAATCTTATTATAGGAGTATTTCTGTCCGTTGTAGGCATTTGTCTTATGAGCATGAAGAGCGATATGAGTTTCTCGATTGATATAAGAGGAGTATTATTGCTGCTTTTGGCAGTCTTTTCAGCTGCGGGATACTCGGTTATGCTCTCTCGTCTGATTTCAAGCTACGGTCCTGTTACTATAACGAGCTATCAAAACCTGATAGGTGCGGTATTCTTTCTGCCGTGTTTCCTGTTGTTCGATTTGAAAGCCCTGCCATATGTGCAATGGTCTCATACTACTGTTGTCTCATTGCTCTTGCTGGCTTTGCTATGCTCTTCGGGTGCATTCATATTGTACGGCTACGGAGCGAAACTGATTTCTATGATGAAGGTAAGCGTGTTCACGAATGCGATACCTGTCGTTACCATAATATTTGCCGTAAGCATGGGTCAGGAAACACTGACTTGGCCAAAGGCTGCGGGCATATTGATTGTTGTAGGAGGATTGGTATTGAGCCAATCGGTATTAGGTAAAAAAAGAAAGATATGAAGATAAATGTAGGTTTGGTGCAGATGAGCTGCGTCAAGGATAAGGAAAGCAACATCCGCAAGGCAGAGGAACAAATCCGCAAAGCGGCTGCAAAGGGTGCTAACATAGTTTGTTTACAAGAGTTGTTTGCTTCTCTGTATTTTTGTGATGTGGAGGATTATGCCAATTTCGATTTGGCGGAACGCATTCCCGGCGAAACGACGGAACGCATGAGTGCCTTGGCAAAGGAATTGGGAGTAGTGATAGTGGCTTCGCTTTTCGAGAAAAGGGCGGAAGGATTGTATCATAATACCACAGCGGTTTTGGATGCCGACGGAACCTATCTCGGAAAGTACAGAAAAATGCACATTCCCGACGATCCGGGATACTATGAGAAGTTTTACTTCACGCCGGGCGACATGGGATACAAGGTTTTCAAGACCAAGTTTGCCACGATAAGCGTTTTGATTTGTTGGGATCAATGGTATCCGGAAGCAAGCAGGATAAGCGCCCTCATGGGAGCCGACATATTATTCTACCCTACCGCCATCGGCTGGGCAATCGAGCAGGACGAAGCCACAAACAAAGAACAATATGAGGCTTGGCAGTGCATACAACGCTCACACGCCATTGCCAACGGAGTACATACTGTTTCGGTAAACAGGGTCGGCAAAGAGAGTGAAATGATGTTCTGGGGCGGCAGCTTCGTTTCCAATCCTTTCGGAACATTGCTTTACAAGGCTTCGCACACGGAGGAAGAGACGGCAGTGGTAGAGTTGGATTTGGCATTGAGCGACCATTACCGTAAACACTGGCCGTATTTGAGAGATAGGAGAATAGACTCTTACGGAAATATTTGCAAGAGATTTATTGACGAATAACTTATTGAGAAAAGACGATGAAGACACCTAAAGATTTGGGGTTTAATTTCCCTGCGGAATGGCACCGACACGACAGCACATGGTTAAGTTACCCGCATAACGAAAACTCATGGCCGGGAAAGATTGACAGCATCTTCCCAAGCTACAACCGATTCATTGCCGAATTATCCAAAGGCGAGAAAGTAAACATAAATATAGAAGACGAGGCTTCAAAAGAGAGTGTGGTGGAAGAGCTGAGAAATTTGAAAGCTGAGCTTTCCAATGTGGTGTTTCACTTTTTCAGGACAAACGACGCATGGTGCAGAGACCACGGTCCTGCATTCGTCGTCAAAGCAAACCAGAAAGCTATTGTAGATTGGGACTATAATGCTTGGGGTGGCAAATACCCTTGCGAGCAAGACAATCTCATTCCGGGCAGAATAGCAGAGGAAGCAGGCTATGAGGTTTTCCGTCCGCACATAGTAATGGAGGGAGGCTCTATTGACGTGAACGGTAAAGGCAGCCTGCTGACCACTACCTCTTGTCTGCTGAACAAAAATCGCAATCCCTTGCTCACTCAGGCTGAAATAGAAAAGAAGTTATGCCAATACTATAATGTCGATAACGTTATTTGGTTGGGAGACGGTATCGAGGGAGATGATACGGACGGACACATAGACGATATAACGAGATTTGTGAACGAAGATACGGTTGTAACAGCCGTTGAAAACAATCCCCAAGACGAGAATTACGAAGCCTTGCAACAGAATTTGGCATTGCTGAACAAAGCCCGTTTGCAGGACGGCAAGCAGTTGAATGTGGTAGAACTTCCGATGCCTTCGCCTGTCATTTGGGACGATACGCGATTGCCGGCATCGTATGCCAACTTCTATATTGCCAATGGCGTTGTCATTGTTCCGACTTACCGTTGCAATAATGATGAAAAAGCTCTTTGTATCTTGGAAAGCCTCTTCCCTGACAGAAGAATAGTGGGAATAGACTCCACAGACATAATATGGGGACTTGGCAGCTTCCATTGCCTCTCCCAACAAGAGCCTTCATTAAGCGAATAAGTAAATTGAAAGAAACAATATGAGAATAAAAAGAATATTGAGCATCTTTGCATTAGGCTTGATGACTTGGTGTGCAAATGCACAGGGCGATATAGTGAATTTAAGCGTTGCAATAAAGTATGATTCCGTGCAATCCTTGGACGGAAAATACTTTGCTGTCAAATCAAACGGCAAATGGGGCGTTGTGAAAGACAATAAACAAATATTGGCTTGCGAGTACGATTATATAGATGCTCTTGGCGATGATGTGATAACTTTCGTACAAAACGGCAAAGCGGGCTTTGCCGATGTGGAAGGCAGGATTTTGGCAGCGGCTTCCTATCCCTTGGAACTTGAAACCTACACCGAAGACAAGACACAGCTCAATTTGTTCGATAACGGCTCTTGTGTAGTTGTGGAAAACGGCAGGTTAAAACTTATAAACAAAGAAAATCAAGCTCTTTTGGGCGACAGCCTTGAAATAATCTCGCGAATAGGAGAAGCAGTCATCGTAAAGAAAAACGCTTTGTACGGAATGTGCAACTCAAAAGGCGAAATGACAGTCGAAGCTCAATATCAAGCCTTGGAAACCTTGGTTGCAGGAGAATTATACGCTTACCAAATTTACGGTAATGACGGTATCCCTGTTTACGGACTCTTGAACGCCGATGGCAAATACAAAAGCAAACCTCAGTTTGCAGATTTCCTTACCTTCAAAACCAAGAAAAATATATTCATCAAGGCTTATACCACCGGAGGTTCGCAGGCTCTTTTCTCCGAAAAGGGAGATTTGCTCGTACAACCTTTGTATCAGGTGATAGAACCGACGAATTATCCGAACTATTTCAACATCACCGAGAATACAAAGAAAGGAATACTCGGTGCAAACTATGTTTTATATGTAGAGCCCAAGTATGACGAAGTCCGCATACTCGTCAAGAATGATACCTTCTTCGTTGCAACTTCCGGTTTGACCTCTTACGTTTTGAATACCAAAAATCAAATTCTCGTAGAGTTTGAAGGCGTGATATTGGATTTAATTCAAGATAATCAAGGCGGTCTCAGCCTGCTTGTGGAACAGGATTTGTCCTACGGATTGTACGGAAGCAACGGCAAATGGCTTATAGAACCTCAATACGATGAAGTCATGGGTATAGTGGGTAATAATCTCTGCGTAAGGAAAGGGAAGAAATGGGGAGCGGTTGACTTTAAGAACAACATCATCGTGGATTTCCTTTACGAGAAAGCCCGCCTATCCGATACAGAAGAGTTGATTGCCTTTTATTCATACAAGAAAGGTTCCAAGCTCCTATGCGATAACGGCAGGATAACGGACTTCCCGAAATGCGAATCGGTATTGGCATTCGGCAATTACATAGAATACAAAGTCGATAAGAAGAAAGAACGCCTCTATTCCTCCGGAAAGAAAATCCCGGCAAACTTCCTATCCATCGGCTCTGACAAAGACGGCATAATATGTGCAAAGACGGAGAAAGGCTGGTCGTATTTCGACTC
>URCX01000127.1 GCA_900546465.1 uncultured Bacteroidota bacterium
TCATAGGTCTGTTGGGCTATAGGCCGGTTTTTGTCGATGTGGATTACGATTCGTTCAATGTTACGGCGAAAAACATTGAGCAAGCCATATCCATAAAAACCAAAGCAATCATTCCTGTTCATCTTTTCGGACAGGCAGCTCCTATGGAAGCTATTCTCGAAATTGCAAAGAAGTACGACCTTTATATAATTGAAGATACAGCACAGGCAATAGGGGCAGACTATATTTTTTCGGACGAAAGAAAACAAAAACTCGGCACCATAGGCACCATAGGTTGCACATCATTTTTCCCATCAAAGAATTTGGGTTGTTATGGAGACGGAGGAGCTTTGTTTACCAATGATGACGAACTCGCCGAACGCCTGAAAATGATAGCAAATCACGGAATGAAAGAACGCTACCACCATGATATTCTCGGTGTTAATTCAAGGCTTGACACCATTCAGGCGGCAATACTTTCCATAAAGTTGAAATACCTCGACCAATATGAGCAGGCAAGACAGCAAGCCGCAAAAAGATACGATGAAGCCTTTGAAGGCATAGATGATTTGCTTATTCCTAAGAAGGAAACTTTCTCAACACATGTTTATCATCAATATACATTGAAAGTAAAAGGCGGAAAAAGAGATGAATTGAAGACTTTCTTGGAGCAGAACGATATTCCTGCAATGATATATTATCCTGTCCCTTTACACAAACAAAAAGCCTTTCTTCCTATTGCCCGCCAAGGAGGTACATTAAACGTATCCGAAATGCTCGCAGAGCAAGTTCTGTCATTGCCTATGCACACCGAGCTTGACGAAGAGCAACAGACATACATTATAAACAAGGTACGGGAATTTTTCAGCAAATAAGAGATACATGAAAACAATATTGGTAACCGGCGGAGCTGGATATATAGGCAGTCATACTGTTGTGGAATTACAGCAAGAGGGCTTTAACGTAGTTATAGCCGATAATCTTTCAAACTCTAACGAGAATGTCATTTCGGCAATAGAACAAATCACCAAGATAAGGCCATCTTTCATAAAAGCAGACCTTTCCGATGAAAGCGAATGCAAGGAAGTCTTCGACCAATACGGCGATATAGAGGCAGTAATAAACTTTGCTGCTTTCAAAGCCGTAGGCGAAAGTTGCGAAAAGCCGATAGAATACTATAAAAACAACCTTGGAATATTATTGAATGTGCTGAACGAGATGAAAAATCGCAATATCAAATATTTCGTTCAGTCTTCTTCCTGCACCGTTTACGGAGAACCCGATGTTCTGCCGGTAAAAGAAGACAGTCCTATACAGAATGCCACTTCCCCATACGGCAACACAAAGCAAATGGCAGAAGATATATTGCGTTTTACAAGTGCAGCAAAACAAATAAAAGCCATAGCATTACGATATTTCAATCCCGTAGGAGCTCACGACAGTGCATTGATTGGAGAATTGCCCAACGGAGTTCCCAATAACCTCATGCCATACATAACTCAAACCGCAGCCGGAATAAGAAAACAACTAAGCGTTTTCGGAGATGATTATCCCACACCCGACGGAACCTGTATAAGAGATTTCATTCACGTTGTCGATTTGGCGAAAGCCCATGTGGTTGCAGTAAAACGCTTCTTTGATAATAAGAACAAGGCAGATTTTGAATATTTCAACATAGGCACAGGCAGGGGATACAGTGTCTTGGAACTCGTTCACAGCTTTGAGAAAACAACAGGGGTAAAACTCAACTACAAAATAGGAGAACGCAGACAGGGAGACATAACGCAAATATGGGCAGACACGAATTATTCCGAAAAAGAGCTTGGTTGGAAAGCCGAAAAAGGAATAGATGAAATGACCCTCTCTGCATGGAGATGGCAACAGCATTTATCTGATATTCAAATCTAATCATAATTTATTAGGACTGCTGAAACAAAGAAAGTTTCGGCAGTCCGTCTTTTATAAAGGGGCGATATTGCGAAAAATTCGTACCTTTACGCCCTCGTATGCAGAAATAAAGAGGATAGATTTCAAGAATGACAAACAGACTTATAACCTTCGTAACAACCATATTGCTTACCATTACCGCCGTAGCCCAAAGCAATGATGATAACGAAGTATTCAGAGAATTCGAGAGGAACTACGACAGTCTTTTACAAGGGCATTATATGAAATTGAATGCCAAATTACTTGGTCAGAGATTCAATTACAAACCGGATTCCTTTGTACCCACTCATCGGGCAGCCGATGTTCCCGACAGTATCCTTGCAAAGCGTCTCAAATCCATACCATCGGTTGTGCCTTTGACCTATAACGACAAAGTCAGAGCCAATATAATTTACTATATAGACCGAATAGGAGACAGAGTGGGCGTAATGCTGGGATTGAGCAAATATTACTTTCCTATTTTCGACGAAATACTTGACAAATACGGTGTGCCTTGCGAATTAAAGTACTTGGTTGTCATAGAATCCGCCCTTAATCCGAAGGCTGTTTCAAGAGCCGGTGCAACGGGATTGTGGCAATTCATGTACGCAACGGGCAGAATGTACGATTTGAGAGCCAATTCCATAATCGATGACAGGAGAGACCCTCTCAAAGCAACGGAAGCAGCAGCCAAATACCTGAAAGACCTGCATAAGATATACAATGATTGGACTCTTGCGATAGCTGCATACAACTGCGGCCCCGGAAATATAAACAAAGCCATGAAACGTTCCGGCAGAAACGATTTTTGGGGTATGTATGACTATCTTCCGAGGGAGACAAGGGGGTATGTGCCGGCTTTCATCGCCGCTGCATACGTAATGAACTTCTATAAAGAACACGGCATTACTCCTGCCAAACTCTCCAAGCCTCTTACACTGATTTCGGATACTCTTATGCTTCGTAAAGATCTTTACTTCGGGCAAGTGGAAGCCGTTATGAATATATCGGCCGAACAACTTCGTGAACTCAATCCACAATACAAAACGGACTTCGCCCCCGGTGAACAAGGCAAATACAGTCTGCGTTTACCGCTTCGGTATATAAATGATTTCATAGACTTGGAGGACAGTATATCCAACTATGACAGAGCAAAATTTTTCGGAGAGAAAACCGAGGAACAGCTTGCCTCCGAAGACGTAGAGTATAGGGAAAGAGTGATATACCATAAGGTTAAAAAGCGAGACACATGGTACAGCATCGCAAAGCTGTACGGAGTCAGTATATCGCAACTGAAGTCTTGGAATCCCAACTCACGACGCTATCAGAAACTGAAAATAGGCGACCTCTTGGCAGTAAAACAAAAGGAAGCCTACAAAAAGGAAATCAAAGCACCTGCCGACAGTATTTCCACTGCAACCCAAACAGAGAAATCCATCGTCGCCTCCGACAATCAGGCGTTGAACTCCCAACAAACAGCCGAAGCGATAAAGAAGAAAGCCGACGGACAAAAATTAAAACAGACCGTTGTCAATCATAAAGTCAAATCGGGAGACACAATTACCAAGATAGCCCGCAAATACGGCGTTTCGGTAGAACAAATCTGCAAGTTAAACAATATGACTCTCAAAACCGCCTCCAAGATAAGAGTCGGTCAGACTATCAGAATAAAGTAAATGAAACCATTTACGGTTTTTCTTCGGCTTGCCGTCGTGCTTTTAATCTTAGGAATTATCGTTTTGATTTTTCCGAAAGAGGGATTGAACATCTTGGGCTTCAATTTGCAAATGCCTGCAATGGAAGATGTTTTTCCAAGCAAGCCTGTCGAATATGCCGATATTGATAAGATACTCTCCAATGATACTCCCGACACTGTGAACAGGGAACAAGATGACGGAATTGTAGGCTTTGAATACAGAGCGGAAGCCAAAGAGTCCCTGCTTCGCTTCTTTCTTGCATTGGATTCTCTCAAACAAAGTCGTAATACCTCCATAAGAATACTCCATTACGGAGACTCTCAAATCGAAGGCGACAGAATAAGCGACTGTATCAGAAAAGAATTGCAAAAAAACTTTGGAGGACATGGCAGAGGTACAATTCCCATGTACAGCCTCTCGCAAGTAAAAGGCATAAGTTGCAATTATTCTTCCGAATGGGGATTTCACAGCATTCTTCAAGCACAAGCCGGATACAATCGCTACGGAACGATGATGTCCTACATAAAAGCTCTTGCCGATTCAGCCGTAACAGAGATAAATTTTGCTTTTCCGACCGACTGTGAACTTACTTTGTATTTTTCCTCTCCCGATAAAGAAAGCCGATTGAAAGTATCCGATCGACAAAACGATATTCTCGAAATCCTTGTTCCTCAATCTTCATCACTCCAACAAGAAAGCATAAGACTTACAAACCAAAGCAGATACCTCAGAATAGAAACCGATGCAGGCACGGAATTATGCGGAATGGACTTATCCGAAACAAGCGGAATATATCTTGACAATATCTCTCTGCGAGGCAGTTCCGGTTGGGGTATAAGGCAATGCAACAAAGCAATACTCGAAAGCATGGCAAACGACCTTAACGTCCGCCTTGTAATAATGCAATTCGGAGTAAATGCAATACCGCAAGATGAAGGCAAAATCATAAAAGATTACACTTTTTACAAAACAGAATTTGCCAAACAGCTGAAATTTCTTCATTCAAGCATGCCTGAGGCTGCTGTAATAGTGGTAGGTGTATCCGACAGAAGTATAAGAAAAGGCGATAAATACATAACCAATCCCAATATCTTCAAACTAAGACAAGCACAAAAAGAAGCGGCACTCGAAAACGACTGTATTTTCTGGGATTTGTTCCAAGCCATGGGTGGCGAAAACTCAATGCCTGCATGGGTTCTGCGAGACAAGCCCTTGGCAAACAAAGACTTTATACACTTCAACAATAATGGGGCGGAATATGTGGCAACAATGTTCCTCAAAGCCCTTTACAAAGAATACGAAGCCTCCAAACAAAGCAAGCAATAGAACCATAAACCGCCATATTTCTATTCTGAAAATCTCTTTCGGCCTTTTATTTTCTCGAAAGGCCGAAAGAATTTACCGAAACGCCCTTTTAATTTTCTGAAAGGGCGTTTCGGTAATTGCCTGAAAGTCAATAGATGTAGCAAGACTTGAAAATTTTTCTTCTTTTTACTATTGCGGATTTGCAAAATCGTATTGCCTTTGCAGTGTACTAATATACTAATACACTAAAACAGTATAAGAGATGATTGAGATTAAAGATTTAACTTTCGGTTACAAGAAAAACAAAGCCGTCTTGCAGAATGTGAACCTTGAATTGAAGCATGGATATATTCACGGACTGCTCGGCAAGAACGGAATCGGTAAAACGACTCTTTTGAAACTGATTGCCGGATTGCAATTCCCCGATAAGGGTACGATAATGGTGAATGAGTTTATTCCTACGCAAAGGAAAGTGGCTTTTTTGAGCAATACCTTCTTTTTATCGGAGGATTTGTATGAGTCAAAGTTGACAATAGAGAAGTTTCTCAAAGTAAACTCGGTTTTCTATCCCGATTTCTCAAAAGAGAATTTCCTTTCCTATCTTAGGGACTTTGAGATTGAGGATATCAAGCAGCGTTTGGATAAACTCTCTTACGGAACGA
>URCX01000128.1 GCA_900546465.1 uncultured Bacteroidota bacterium
AAGCCACAACCTGACCGACATCTTCGAGGACACATACGAGAAAAGCCTCAAACCATTCTCCTTCGGCATAATGATAGACCTATAATTCAACATACCGAATCATAAGGGGAGTTTCCCGAACGAAAAAGGGCGTCCGATGAACCGAACGCCCTTTGTTTATACCT
Source organism: uncultured Bacteroidota bacterium (assembly GCA_900546465.1). Taxonomy (GTDB): domain Bacteria; phylum Bacteroidota; class Bacteroidia; order Bacteroidales; family P3; genus Onthomorpha. The sequence continues at coordinate 165 of URCX01000128.1, forward strand.
TCTTATCGAAAATGCTTTATCCCTTACAACACACCGGCATACCCGAACACTCAACCAAGAAACATGGCAGCGTTAAGCATGCTTATCTTGTCGGAAATTCTGCTTGTGATGACATCATTCGACAGAACGAAAGCATGAATCAATGGTTTGTCCAAAATATCCTCCAAATCTTTCAAATGCCTTGCATCTGTTTTCTGCACATGTTCGCTCATCTTTATCTCAAATGCCATGTAACCTTGCGGCAATTCCACCAACAAATCGACCTCTTTGCCGTCATGTGTCCTGAAATGATAGAAACGTGCAGGGGATAATATGTTCTTTGCCTGCTTGTATAGTTCCGCCACCACGGCACTTTCGAACTCCGCACCTGTAATTCCGCCTCTCTTTTGCAGGACACTCTGCAATACTCCGTAATCCAACAAATGGACTTTCGGGGATTTGCTTATACGTTTGTTCTCATTCCTATCCCATGCTGGTAATAATATCGCCTGATAGCTCAAAATAAGATAGTCCAAATACCTCTGCACGGTTTTGGCACTGACACCCACACGAACAGCCAACGATGACAGATTGATGGTTTGCGACGTCTGCAAAGCTATGGCTTGTTGCAATTTGACAAAAGGTTCCAAATCCCTTATGACAGCCAAATCCCTTATATCTCTTTCCAAATACGTTCTGACGTAGTTCGCAAGCCATTGCCAACGTTCCTCTTTTGACATGTTTTCATCGACCAACGCAGGATAAGCACCGTAGGTCAGGTAAAACTCCCACGCCTGTTGTTTGCTCACCATTGCCGAATCCAACAGAAAGGACGGGTAAAAATCGCATTGGAAATTCTCTTCCATAAGCATTGTTTGCCAAAGCGAATATTTTACTTTATCATACCAACTCTCTGTCTGCATTTCCGGTAAAGTCAAGGGGTACATATCGAAAATGCTGCACCGTCCTGCCAAGCTCTCTTTCACTTTGTCCAATAACAATATCTGACTTGAACCGAGCAGTACATAGCTTACTTGGTCGTATTGGTCGTAAACCGCCTTTATGCTTTCTATCAACTGTGGCTCTTTCTGCACTTCGTCCAAAGCCGCTTTGGGATACAATTTGCTCCATTGGGCAGAATTGAGTCCGAGATAAGACGGACGCATGACAGGGTCTTCTATCGAAATATAGGTGTAATCTTTCAGAACATTCTTCACCAAGGTTGTTTTCCCTACCTGCCTTGCTCCTGTCAACACTATGATGCGTCCTGATTTTGTGCCTTGAACCCTTTGTATTTGTTCTGCTATCTGTCTTTGCTTTGCCATATCGTAATTCCTCCATTCCAACTGCAAAGATACGAATATTTAATGCAAATTCCCGATTTCGGCGTAAAATCGGGAATTACATGCCGAATTTTACGCCGAAATCAGGAATTTGAAACAAAGACGTAGGGAACAATAGCTGCTCTGAAACCTCGACAATTTCACCTTCTCTCCAACCAAAGCGAGAAAAAGCGATCATAAATGCAGTAACGTTCCCTATCGTCCTTCAAAACAAGACCTTTATCCCGCAAAGCGGTCAAAGCCTGACGCACACTGCTGGGTGCCGTAAGGTTATACTTCTTCAAGAAATTACCATCCAAAGGTTTGGCTACGGTCTTTTCCTTTGCCAAAGCCTGCAAAAGACGTAATTGTCCTTTGGTAATCATCTCGCAATATGTCTTATAGGTCGCCTCTTCTTCATTCAGCACATCATTTATAACGCTATCGGCGACTTCCGAAGTATATTCTTCGAGATGTTTTGCAAAAAGCAAATTCATCATGTACTGAACGTACCATGTGTGTCCGAACATCTTATCATATATATACTCGAAAACCTCTTCCGGCAATTCCATTCCGGCATCGGAAAACAATCCTCGGGCAAATTCACAATAGGTTCTGCTCGGAATTTCCTTCAATCCCACCTTTTGAGTACTTTGATAGAAAGGACGGTTGACGGAAGTGAACATCGCGTCCATGATATGCTTCTTGCTGCCTGCAAAAACGAAATGAACATTCGGTGAAAATTGTATATGCGAACGCAACAAAGCCTCCGTACCTTTTTCGGGATAGTCCGTGATTTGCTGAAATTCGTCTATGGCTATGTAACACCGCTTTCCGGAGGCTTCCATGTAGTCGAATATTTCTTTCAAACCTGCCTCTGCTTCATTTGCCTGCAATGAAAAACTCATACTCGGCTGTCCTGTCAACTCATCAAAAGAGAATACAGGACGCAAAGAACGAAAGAACGTTCCTATCCGCCTGACAACAGCCTCCGAGTATGTATCGAGCGAACCGATTATGGTTTTTGAAAGCAAGAGAACGAACTCTTTGAGGTTTTGTGTGGAGAATATGTCCACATAAAAACACCTGACATCAGGCTCCGTTACCGTCAACTCTTCAAAAACACGGTGTATCAAACCTGTTTTGCCCATACGACGAGGACTTATCAAGGATACATTCCTGTTATTGCCCAAAGCTTCAATAATCTTTGCCGCCTCTGCTTCCCTGTCGCAGAAATATCTTCTGCCGCAATAGCCCGAAATCACAAACGGATTGCTCAACTCTTTCATATATCCACCTTTATATTGTTTTCAATCTCCATTTCCTTTCAAGGAGCAAAGATAATCATAAAACACGAAACGCAAAATATGCAATGAATTTTACATGAGTAAAAAGAAAGCGTCCGTAATGCCAAACCATTGACATCACGGACGCTTTCTCTGTTTTATCCCGACCTGTAAATCTAACAACTCGTCAAAGCAATCAACTTATCTATCCATTCCTTGAAGTGCCTACACTTATTCATCATCACATCAATCCCTATTCGGCAAGCGATATTCACACCATCTTGGACTTTATGATATTTATATTTCTCACTCTCTTCAACAACTGCCACAATACGCTTACTCGGGGCCGTTTCCCGACCGGTATTCACCAATTCGGGATTTCCATTGCAACCATCAAGAACTTTTTGCAAATTAGTTATGGTTCTTTTTTGCTTCGGAAATATATCTACAATCTTTGAGATATCGCTGAATAACAGTGCTTCAAATTCATGTAATTGAATATACGGTACAAAATTACTTACTTGAAATTTTTCAGCCATGGCACGCTCCACAGCAGATACTTTACCGTACGCATCTGTGTACTTCTCAATCTCATCCATACAAGGGAAGTCCGATGGCAAAGCATAAAAATCAAACATTGTCGTATAGTAATGAGTTTCCGATTTTCTATTTCTGTTTTCGCTTATCCAATTTTCAACATCTCTCTTCGCCTGACTGTAATTAATCATTCCACCTCTTTGATTTTTCTTTTTAGAAGTCAACAAAATGCGAGGCTTCAGCACAATACCATAATCTTTCAAATATGGTTTCATCACTTTCGATACAAAACGTTCTTCTGTCTGACCTTCACAAAGGATATTGATAATTACAGTATTCATTCGGGGCGTCCTCCTATCACATTCTTACCCCACAACTCGCTGATGGAATAATCATTCAACCATTCGCAATACGTATCATTATCCATATTACGAGCAATGGTATGTTCTCCTTCCCTCTCCACCACCATAATATCACTCATCTCGAAATGATCAATCAACAATGGCGACTGTGTCGCCACAATTATTTGAGCATGCAATGAAGCGTCTTTTATCATTTCAGCCAATACATCTATGGCATACGGATGAAGCCCGAGTTCCGGTTCATCTATCACAATTACCTTAGGCATTGTTTCCTCAGGTTGCAGTAAAAGAGTAGTCAATGCAATAAACCTTATGGAACCATCTGAAAATTGCTCCGAAGAAAACACATAATCGTTTGGTGAATTATCTGTCCATTTCAATGAAATATATCCTCGTTCCGGTTCCAAATAGAAATCACCGAACTGAGGCATTACATTTCGCACATAATCTACAATACGATTGTAAGCATCGGAATAATTATTCTTGACAAAGAATAGAAAAGACGCCAAATTATTTGCTTCCGACTGCAAATACTGTGCAGCATCAACAGTCGAAGCCTGACGCATAGGTGCAGTCATGGAAGAATCGCTGAACTGATAAACCTTACACGTTGAAAGAAGAAGGCGAACGATATTACAAGTCTTATCATTCGATTGCAACAACCCTGATTCGTTGAAATTCGACTCCACCTCCAAACGCAAAGGCTTATCACTTTTGGTTGTATCTTTCCATTCTATTTTTTCCGAGTTGATAATAAGTCTGTTGGAAGCTGCATGTGTCAAGGAGAACTTATAAATATCGCGTGATGTTTCATTACCAAACTCCACCTCTGCTCTAATCGCAGAAGTTACCTTGGAACCATAATTCAGAAACGTTTGATTAGTACCGCTTTGAGCAACATATTTCTGAAAACTGCCACTCATCATATAACTCAACATTTTGAAGAAACTCACAATATTGCTTTTACCGGCTCCATTTGCACCCAAAAGTATATTGACATCACCGAAGTGCAATCTCAGTGGAAAAGCAGAAGAAATAGATTTATAACCACTTATTTCAATACGAGACAATTTCAACTTATCACCCATAACAACTAATTTCAATTCACCAAACCATCATTACATCTAAAAACTCTGCAAAGATAATACATTTCACGAACAATACATTAAAACACGAAACGCAAAATATGCAATGGAGTTTATCAAAGAGAATATAAAATTCAAGCCGACTTGGAGGTACTATCGTATAATATTGTACTCCAAGTCGGCTTAGTATCAATTTTCTTCCGAAATATCAGTATTGTTGCTTCTTAATGAATCGTATTAAAAGTCTCCACATCTTTATTCAAATCAAGATGCGGCAGAGTTTTGAACACCTTATACACCAAATCGCTTTTAGGGGCTATTATAACCCAACAAGTGAGGAATATAATCATGAAATCGACATAAAGAGAGCGATTGTTATAGTACCATTTTTCAAGTTCGCCTTTTTGAGGTTGCACATATAAGCGAGCAAACTCAACCGGATCTTTTGGAAATATAATATTCTTCATCGCGGAAGATGACGGAACCAATACCGGATAACCCGGGCTTTACCTTAGAAATACATTCTTTTACATCGTCAGAATATAAATCAAAGGTATTTTTTACCAAAGGTCTTGGTCCGATTATACTCATATTTCCAATGAGTATATTGATTAACTGTGGCAATTCATTGATTTTTGTTTTTCGTAGGAATTTACCCATAGGCAAAACCCTCGGGTCATTACGAGTTGTTATTGTTCCGGTTCCTATATTGGGAGAGTTCTTCAACATTGTTGCAAATTTCCAAATATAGAAAGGCTTTCCACCTTTACCGATACGTTCTTGAAAATAAAAGACATAATGCTCACCCGTA
>URCX01000129.1 GCA_900546465.1 uncultured Bacteroidota bacterium
TGAGAGATGAGAATTTTGAATTGAGTAAAATATTTGTTTTATAGAAAATCCATATTGAGAAATGCAGACGATAGTAATTTTGGATCACGGCTCTCAGTACACACAGCTGATTGCGAGAAAGGTTAGAGAATTGCATGTTTATTGTGAAATACACCCTTATAATAAGGTTCCGAATTTCGGCAGCGAGGTTGCCGGTGTGATTTTGAGCGGAAGTCCGTGCAGCGTAAGAGATGAGGACGCTCCCAAGCCGGATTTGTGGTTCAAAGGTAAAGTTCCTGTGTTGGGTGTTTGCTATGGCGCTCAATATTTGGTCAGTGCTTTTGGCGGAAACGTCATCGCAAGTAAGATAAGAGAATACGGACGTGCCAATCTTACCTATATAAATAAGGAATGCAAGCTGATGAAAGATGTGCCTTGTAATTCACAGGTATGGATGAGCCATGGAGATACCATAGAGAGCATGCCGAAAAATTATAAGGTCATTTGCTCGACGGATAGTGTCAAGAACGCAGGTTATAAGATAGAGGGAGAAGAGACATACGCCATACAATTTCACCCTGAGGTGTATCACTCGACCGATGGTTTGACAATACTCAAAAATTTCGTCGTCGATATTTGCGGTTGCAGACAGGAGTGGACGGAAGAGTCCTTTGTGGAAACAACGATAAAGGATTTGAGAGAAAAACTTCAAGAAGACAAGGTCGTTCTCGGCTTGAGTGGGGGAGTGGATTCTTCTGTTGCTGCAATGTTATTGCATAAGGCAATAGGAAACAGGCTGAACTGTATATTCGTTGACAACGGACTTTTGAGGAAAAACGAATTCGAGAATGTCTTGGAGTCATACAGGGACATGGGATTGAATGTTATTGGCGTTAATGCGAAGAATATATTTTATGAAGCCTTGAACGGATTGACCGATCCTGAGAAGAAGAGAAAAGCAATAGGCAAAACGTTTATTGATGTTTTCGATAGCGAGGCGGCAAAGTTGAAGGATGTGAAATGGTTGGCACAGGGAACGATTTATCCCGATGTGATAGAGAGTTGCAGCGTCAAAGGCCCGAGCGTAACCATTAAGTCGCATCACAATGTCGGCGGATTGCCTGATTATATGAAGTTGAAACTTGTCGAACCTTTGCGTTCCTTGTTCAAGGACGAAGTGAGAAGGGTCGGAAAGACTTTGGGATTGAAAGATGAGTTGCTTAAAAGGCACCCTTTCCCCGGTCCGGGTTTGGCGATACGAATATTGGGTGAGGTGAATGCCGAGAAGGTGAAGATACTTCAAGAGGTCGATGATATTTTTATATCGAATCTCCGAAGCAACGGCTTGTATGATAAGGTCTGGCAGGCAGGAGCGGTTCTGCTTCCGATACAATCGGTCGGTGTGATGGGAGATGAGAGAACGTATGAAAGGGTTGTGGCTCTTCGTGCGGTGGAATCCGTGGACGGAATGACAGCGGATTGGTCGCATTTGCCATACGATTTTCTTGCAAAGGTATCCAACGAAATCATAAATAAGGTCAAGGGTGTTAACAGGGTGTGCTATGACATCAGTTCCAAGCCGCCTGCAACCATAGAGTGGGAATAATTTGTCGGATTAAAGTAAAGGGTTATGCGTTTTGTAGTAAAGTTGAGATGTTTCGTCGTTTTATTGCTTTGTTGTTTGGTTTCATTTTCCCAGAACAAAGATTTATCCGAAGATGTTACCGTAGGATTGCATAAGGTTGAGCAGGGGGAGACATTGTACCGAATATCCAAGAATTTCTTCCTTACAGAGAAAGACATATTGGAGGTAAACCCCGGTTTGACTGCCCAAAATCTTAAAGCAGGACAAACGATAAAGATACCGATTACTGTAAGAAATAAGGAGTTCTTTGCGTCTCCTGCTACGGAATCGGTAACGCAGGTTCGCAGTAATACATTGACAGTTCATAAAAAGTCGAATAAGAAAATCGATAAGAAGACAAAGCTGAATATTGCGATACTATTGCCTTTGAATTACGAAGAAATAGACAAACTGACCTTTACAAAATTCAATATAGACGAGAAAAAGAGGCAAAGATATAAGTGTTTCGAGTATATAAACTTCTATGAGGGAGCAAGGATTGCCCTTGATGTTTTGGAGAAAAGCGGATACAATGTGGATTGTTACGTTTATGATGTGGGTGAAAACGATTTGGAGGAAATGAAATCTGCTTTGAACTCAGCCGAAATGCAGAATATGGATTTGATTATTCCTTTGGTGTTCAAGCAAAACTTTTCCCTTGCCGCACAATTTGCAAAGGAACATAAAATTCCCATAGTTAATCCTATGAGTGCCGATTTGGCTATTTTGAATAATGCTTACACCTTTAAGATTCAGCCATCACCTGCAACGGAGGTGGAAACCATTGTCCGCCATTTGCGTGCCGGACATGCAGATGACAATATTATTATATTGTACGACAACCGTGCTTCGGTTAAAGCCTCGGCAGACTATTTTGAACAACTGCTTTCAAAAAGCAATATGATGTGGACGATGATGGATTACGGAAAGTATGCCAACAAACTCTCCTCAAAAATATCGCTAACGAAGAAAAATGTTGTCATAATGCTGACAGACAAAAATGAAAAGTCGGATGCTGACGGCTCTGTGAAGAAACTCTTATCTGCATTGGCGACAAAAAAAGATGCAAACATAACTCTTTTCGGTGATTATTCATGGTGTGAAATCAATTCTATGGATTTGTCTCTTTTGGAGAAGTATAATTTCCATTTTACTTTGAGTTACCTGAACGATTACACCAATGCGAATTTTGTGAACTTCGTAAAAGAGTTTAGAAAGCACTTCAAAACAGAGCCGGACAAAATTTATGCGGCTTTGGGGTACGATATTGTAACTTATTTCGTTCATAGTCTGATTGAAAATGGCAATGAGTTCATGGATAATCCTAATACCTCCGATGTAAACGGTATGATAAATCCGTTTCACTTTGAAAGAACGGGAGAAGACAGAGGATACCAGAATAAGAGAACCGTTGTCTATGAAATGGAAAACTATAAAATAAAGTCGGTCGGAAGATAAGATGAATATAAAGACAAGATGTTTGTTCGGTTTGTTCGTTTGTTGTTTTGCTTTCGGTCTTTACGCACAGCAGGAGGGCGAAAGAACAAGAATTGTTCACGATTTGAGTAAAGGAAAGTTTGAAATTAAAAATTTCGATACTCAAAGCGGAAAAACGGGAGCATCGGCAATTTACTTTGAAGTCGAAAACAAGAAAACAAATACAGGGAGGATAATACTGAATCTTTCTACACTGAATCAGGAAGAAGTAAATATTGCATGGCAAAACTATTCCACCGGAGCGACAAAGGCTCGTTGGTGTGTAAGACTGCAATACAGATTATCCGACACATCGGAATGGAAAGACGTTACGGACTCTCGTTTGCGTCCATACGAGTTTTATACCGGTAAAAGAGCCGTAAGTAAAAGTTTCTCCAAAGTTTTACTGCCTACAGAGTGCAATAACCGCAAACAAATACAGATTTCTTGGAAGTCAAGCAAACTGAGAGGAAAAGGAAACGACCCTAAAATATCCACAAGGAATATATGCGTATCCTCGCAAACCGACCCGTATAACGGAGCTGCGGTCGAATTGAATCTTACGCGTCATTTGAATAATACAACCATCAAAATAAAGAAAGTGGATTTCAATCATATTCCACTGCCTTACACATACCCTGAAACCGTAAGGCTGAAACTTGATGGCAAATACCTAAGAGATTCCGTACGTCTTGAAATAAGCGGAAGCAATAAGGAATATTTCTCCGTGGATTCAAAAAGCGTGGACATAGGCACAAGCCCTAAGAGTGTAACAGTATATTATGCTCCAAGAAAAGAGGGTGTTCATAAAGCAATACTCACGATTAAAACGAGAAAACTTGCTCAGGACATAATCATACCTTTGGAAGGTTCTTGTACAAAGGCTTCCGAGTTCAGAAAAAACCTGATAAATGACGAGCTTTCGACCGAAGAAACCATCAATTTTGCGGCAGACGTCTTTTCCGGCAAGGAATACCAATTCAGAATGAGCATTGGCGACAATCAAGATAAGCTTAAATCATACGGAAACGATGTTCTGAAAAATGATGTGTCCGTAAAGTACAAATGGTATAGGAATAACACTCTTTTGAAAGAGTATGACGATAAACCGAAAGTGCATGACTATTGCGTTCCTTTGCAATCACCTGCCACGGCAAACAAATTGGAAATCTCCATAAGCAACAAAGACAGGCTTGAAATAAAGGATTGCTACCTCGGCTTCCCTAAACCGAAACGCCTTGTGCGTTCAGGAAATTGGAATGACCCGACTATATGGGAGCCGGAGGGTGAACCCAATATGGAAGACTTCGTTTACATAGAAGACAGTTGCAAAGTAAAAGTAACAACCGACGTTGTATGTTCAATGTTGGTCTTGGGAGACAATGTAAACATAGATATAAATACAGGAAAAAGGTTTTACGTTTCCGGAGACATTGTTTACGGAAATCGTTCCTATTTTACGGTACATCAGAACCTCTTGTCAGAAAAATGGAATTATATTTCTTCACCTGTAAATCAAGCAAGGGCATTGGTATATTCCATGAGGAAAAGCGGTAATGAGACATGGCTGATGAAATACAACACAGGCGTTGTCAGCAAACATGGCGACTATTGGAGCGAATACCTTATGGATCCAAACTATATCTTGAAACCCGGACACGGATATGCAGTATATACGCATGAAGACCTTGATGTGAAATACGAAGGCATACTCTGCGACAGTAAAACAACCGTTGCCCTCACCGCAAAGAACAATGATAAATGGAATTTGGTCGGAAATCCGTTCACAGCACCTTTAAGCACAGGTAAATTGTTTGAAGCCATAGACGGAAAGATACAAGGCAATGCCATATTTTTGTTTGACAGAGAAAATAAGGTGTATAACCCTATTATAGTGGACGAAAACGAAGAGGTTATGATACCTTCATTGGAGTCCTTCTTCGTTGAAGCAATGCATGACGGCAGGGAAATCACCTTTAAGAGAAATCAGCAATACATACCTAAGACCGGAAGAGGAGTAACAGTAAATCACAACTATCTTTCCCTTGTTGCGACAGTGGGAAGCAGGCAACAATATGCCCTGATGGGTATGATAGACGATGCAAAATACGGTTTTGACGAATACGATGCCCATAAGATGTTCGGCATAAGCGAAGACATGCCGGAAATATACTTCATAGTAGATGGCGAAGAACTGTCCGTCAACACTTTTCCGGCTTATCCTGCCGCATTCGACGTAGGACTTTACATAGGTAAGGAAGCAGAAGTCGGCTTACGACTTGATAATTTATCGGTTCTTCCTCAAAACATCAGTGTGATAGTAGAGGATAAATACGAACACAAATTCCATGACCTTTGTCTGCCGAATAAAATCACAGCCTCTTTGAAA
>URCX01000130.1 GCA_900546465.1 uncultured Bacteroidota bacterium
TATTGAAGACCGGAACTGCCGATGCACAGAAAGCATACTTCAAAATCGGCGATTGGAAGTCTTTGGCAAATGAAGTAGGGGGACGAGAAACCTGGCCTCCTGCCAAAGTAGCAGAAAAAATGCAGGTATTGTCTCAATGGTATGCCGCACAAAAAGAAATAAGAATACAGACACTTGCCGAATATCATTGGCATTTTGAAAGCATACACCCTTTCCAAGACGGAAACGGCAGAGTGGGACGTTTAATTCTTTTCCGTGAATGTCTGCGGCATGACATAATGCCTTTTGTAATCGATAACGAGCATAAGATGTATTATTATCGGGGATTGTCGGAGTTTAAGACCTCTCCCGGATTTCTTATAGGCACAATGCAGTCGGCACAAGACACATATACAGCATGGATAAAGTACTTCAATGAAAGCTTGTCGGAAGGCTTGCAAGTGGAATAAAACAAGCAAATCTGAAACAAGTATTTCTGCTGTTCAGATTGACGAAAAGCATGGTTTGACCATGCTTTTTGTGTTATAGTGCTTTGATGATATGAAGCGATTTCAGGCTTCCCTATGTGTGAAGACCAATTCTTTCAACTCTACTTTGAGCATATCGCCGTTCTCCGGCTGCAACAGCAGATGTCCGTAGGGGTCAACGTCTTTTATGGTGGCTTTTATGGGTCTGCCTTTGTAGATGTATTCGGCGGGAACGTCCTTATAGAGCAGGTATTCGAGGTATTCGGCTTTTATTTTGTCGATTTCTCCTTTGCGGAGGTCGTCATAACGTTGTGCCACCGCCCTGAGAAGCGGCTCGAACAGCTCTGCCAAATCGTATCTTTTGCCCGTCTGTAAACATAAGGAAGTGGGATTGGGTGCAAAGGAGAATTTCTCCTGATTGATGTTTATTCCTATTCCGCAATATGCCGTATCGACTGTATCTCCTACCACTTTATATTGCAGCAGACAGCCGCATATCTTATCTTTTCCCACATATATATCGTTGGGCCACTTTATCCGCACATTCTTACCGACGTATTCTTCCACGAAATCTTTTATCGCAAGAGACAAGGCTTGCATAAGGTCGAATTGTCTGCTCGCAGGAAGAAAGCAAGGCTTCAAAAGGAGTGAGAATGTCAGGTTCTTTCCCTCCTCACTCTCCCATTTATTCGTCCCCTGCCCCTTTCCGGCATATTGATTTTTGCAGATAAATATGCTGCCTTCGGGAAGATTTTCCTTGTCTGCATGTTCCATCAAGGCAGTCTGCGTAGAAGCTGCTGTTTCCAAGCGTATAATCGAGAACTTCACTGCTTAGGATTTTGCTTATTTGGTATTCAACATAAGATTTACCGTTCCTGTTTTCCTTTTCAGCAAACCCTTTCCGTCTCTGTACATAAGCACATAGACATATACGCCGTCCGGTGCATAATCCGTATTGTTTATTTTTCCGTCCCACTGTTTCTGCTCAGGGGTGGACTGAAATATTTTGTCTCCGTTCCGAGAGAAGACACTCAATTCGTATTCGGTATCGTATGCAAGGGTGGGTCCGAAGAAAGCATTGGCATCGCCTGATGCCGGAGTGAAGGAATTAGGTATCCAAATGGTAAATTCCGGACTTATATGAACCGTGCCATAGGCTGTATCGGGACAGTTTGCCGAATTGAACGCAATAAGTCTGACTTGATACGTTGCAGTATCCGTGCCGGGGTAAGAGACAATGCCGGAAGCGGCTGTGGAGGTTTGTCCGTCTCCGAAATCCCATATTCTGGAATAGGAATTGACCGTCAAATCACGAAATTCCACATTAGGGTCTGAGATTGTTGTTTCCTCAGGCGTGAGTTTCATTGCAGCAATCACGGAAGGAATTACTTTGACTTGCACATTCGCAGTAGCCTTACAGCCATATTGGTCTGTTATCTCCACGGTATATGTTGTTGTTTTTGTCGGAGAGGCATGCGGTTGCTTTACATTCGCATTGCGGGCAAGGCTTTCATCATACGGCTCCGAAGTCCAGACATAAGCAACGGCTTCATCGGTGTTCAGTATTACCTCATCGCCTACACAGATGTTATCCTTATCGACACTTACCGTCGTTACGGCTGTGTTGATTGAAAATTTAACGGTGTCTTTCACCTCTCTGCCGCAAGCATCTGTGGCAGTCAGATAAACAATTTGCGGTTGTGCCACCCTGATCATGTTCTCCGCCTCATCAGTATGATTACCGAGCGACCATTGATAGACGACATCTCCCTGCTGACCTTCGGTTTCTATTTTCAATCTTTCATCTATCGGCAATATATCTTCGCAATAAACAATGTCTTCCGTCAGTTCCGTCCAACCATCGGGCATTTGCCTGTACAATTTATGCGTAAAGACTTGCGGTGCTTCCAATTCCAATATCAGAGTATCTCTCTCCGCACAATCACTCACCTCTTCTGTCATGATGATAAGCGTTTTTATATCTCCCGGTTGATCGTTTTCGTTCTCTATAAAGTTAATACGCAAAGTTGCAGAAGTGTCTCCTTGGTTGAATGTGAGCTGTGTGCCGGCAGGATTGCCGTTTTGGTCTGTCAAAGTATAGTCAACTCCCTCTTCGGCAGTGCCTCCCTGAAATATCAGGGTATGTGTCTCGTTCTCTTCGGCAGGACGGTTGATATACATCGAAATATCATAGCTCGAACAGCCCTTTACAAAACGATAAGAGTTTCCTTCGGCAGGGGTAGATTGAGGTCTCGACAATGAGAATTCGTCTGTTCTGAATGAACTTGCAGAGAGATAAACAGCGGAATTATACGCATGGTCTCCCACATCGCAGATTGCCAACTCCAATTTATAGATTCTGCACGGCACAACGAAGACTTTCTCCGTCTCCAATTCCGTTGTATAACCGTTCATCTTGCAGTTATTATTGTTGTTCATGCGAAAATACTGAGTATTGGTCAAAATACATGGTGTTGCGTTGCCGGCTGCTGTGCCGCCGTTCACCGTATTGATGGTAACAGGCTGGTTCGTATTGGGAATGATGGCTATATTTTTGTAATTATAGGTAACGCCCTCATTAGTAAGAAGATTTCCCATCTCATCATACGGACCCGATATAAAGAAACCGAAAATATCATTGAATTGACTGCAAACAAAATTCGGGTATTCTTCGGAAGCAAAACTGTATTTGAAAGAAACCTCCACTCCCGATGGAATAAAATCAAAAGCAAGCACTGCCACATCGTTCATAGACTCTGTATTACCGGTTGCTCTCAGCGTATTGGTAAGCGGAATTGAAATCCCATCTCCGTCGGAAGCAGGATTGGCTTGAGAACCCTCCGCTCCCATAGAACTACCGCTTGCCGCATCATTACAATCTCCTGTTACCATGACAATGCCTGCCCCTATGGGCATATTGGGAGTGGCAATCGTCGGATTTGTGAAAGTACCTATCTGATTGCTGTTGACGGTTTGTTGTCCGTTAAACCTTGCATTGGAAATCACAACTCCTCCTCCCGCAAAATATCTGTTCAAAAGGGTATCCACTCTCATACCGTTCGCAGAATTAACACTCACCTGCGAAAAACAAAACAATGGAAGCATTAGAAGCATTCCGGATAATAATCGCTTTTTCATTTGTATTTGCGTTTGATTTTTGAGAGTGCTAAATTACAACAAAAAAAACAATCAGACAAATTTTGTGGCAAAAAGATATTTTCCTACCTTTGCCGAACGAATGCGGCGAAGATGGAAAAGCCGTGCTTTTTAAGTGTTTTCTTTCAATAAAAGATATGAGAAAAACAATCATTCCTATAATTGCAATACTGCTTTCGGTCTCTTGCGGCAAGGAACCGCCGATGCCGAAACCTAATACATATCTGCGTTTGAGCGTTCCGCAACCGAAGTATCTTCATTACGATGAAAAAAATCTTCCTTTCACTTTCGATTATCCCGATTACGGTGAAATCATTCCGGTGAAAAGCGATGACAAATCAAGCGTTTGGTTCAATATTCTCTTTGAACGCTATGGCTTTGAAGCCAATGTAAGCTATGTTCCAATCAAAACGGACACATCTTTGGCATATATGGTGAATGATTGTTACACTTTCTTGGACAGACACAAGAAGTTATCGTCGGGAATTGTGGAAAGACAATACGAAAACAAAGAAGCCCGTGTTTATGGCACTGCTTTTGAAATAAAGGGCAGCGAAGTCGTTTCGCCCTATCAGTTTTATCTCACCGACAGCATGCGACACTTCGTGCGTGTTGCACTGCATTGCAGATTTGCTCCGAACAATGATTCTCTTGCAGCGGTGATTAAGCGTATAGATACGGACTTGGATAATATGATAAACAGCCTTCGCTGGAAATAAGTTGCAAAAAAAGAAGTACTCTCGGCGGGACTCGAACCCGCAATTCAGGAACCGGAATCCTGTGTTTTATCCATTGAACTACGAGAGCATTTTATAACCATCTCTTCCTCTTGAAGTAAAAGAAGAAAAGAATTACTATCACAAACATTACCACTATTATGCCACCGAAAGCATACTTTGAATCTTGGAAAGGCAGACCGACATTCATTCCATAGATACTCGATAACACCGTAAGCGGCAACATGATTGTCGAAAGAAAAGTCAACACCTTCATTATCTCGTTTGTCTTGTTTGTCTGCAAAGAATCGAAAGTCTGACTAAGTCCTTCAATCAATTCTCCGTAGTCTTCGACCATATCGAACATGCGTTGATATTGGTCCAAGATATTTCCCCAGTAGTCCTCCATATCTTCCGCATAACCCTTTATGCCTCCGGATTCAAACTTATGGAACACTCGGACTTGAGGTTTGAAAGTTGTATTCAGCAAAATGATGTTTTTACGCGTCAGACTCAGGTGTTCGATAACCTTTTCCGGCTTTTTGGTAAAAATATCATAGTTTATGCTGTCCACCTCACCGCCTATGCGAAGTATCAGAGTATAAGTTTCAACCATCAAACGATCCAGCAGATTATAAAGCAAAGCATCTGATGACGCCCCTATCTTCTCTATCTGTTCCCCTTCCTCCTTGCTCGCAATACCTTCGGCATTATGCTGCACCATCTGCCGCACCTGCTCGAACAAATTCTTAACCACCCAATGCGAACGACCGATGGTAACGATATAATCCTTACCCCAAAAAACCTTTACCTCCTTAAGCCTGATGAATTTATTGCTTTTATCGACATGTCCCTACTTTAAATTTTCATAACTACACACATATTTATAAAACTTATAAATTACACTTATTGCTTTTTTTCGTTGAAATTTTAAGAAAAATTAAGGTTATAAATGTATTAAGTGTAATTATTATACTTAATATTTACAATTTTTGCAAGTTATTTACTACAAATATAACAATAAATTTACAAAAGTCGTAATAACCCCTATTTGTAAATAAAAAACATCCATAAATTGACATCTTTTACAGTCTGCGATAAGCTGAGTT
>URCX01000131.1 GCA_900546465.1 uncultured Bacteroidota bacterium
TTACAATATTTTTCCTTTCGAGCAAAATTATCGGGGCTTTTTTTGCTCCTTGCTTCGATTTTGCTCTGTAAAGCATGGAGTTATAATTCGCTTTTCAAATAACAACCGATGCTGTTCTTATCGGAATGAGCCAATTCTTCGGGAGTGCCGCATTCCACTATGCTTCCGCCTGCCTTTCCGCCCTTATTGCCCATGTCTATAAGATAATCCGCAACCTTTATCACATCGAGGTTATGTTCTATCACAAGCATGCTGTTGCCTTTATCGACCAATTTTTGCAGAACCTCCAAGAGAACCCTTATATCCTCAAAGTGCAGACCCGTTGTCGGCTCATCAAGTATGTATAATGTTTTTCCCGTATCTCTTTTGCCCAATTCGGCAGCGAGTTTTATTCTTTGGCATTCTCCTCCCGAAAGAGTGGTCGAGGGTTGTCCCAAAGTAAGATAGCCCAATCCCACTTCCGTAACCACGGACAGCTGACGCTTGATGCCGGGGTAGTTCTCGAAGAAAACAACAGCCTCGGAGAAACTCATGTTCAGCACATCGCTTATATTCTTTCCTTTATATCTTACTTCCAAAGTGTCCCTGTTGTAACGCTTGCCCCCACATTCCTGACAAGTAACGTAAACGTCGGGCAGGAAATTCATTTCTATTGTTTTTACACCTGCACCCTGACATTCCTCACACCGACCGCCTTTTACATTGAAAGAAAAACGTCCCGCCTGATAGTTCCTTATTTTTGCAGTCGGAAGACAGGCATACAGCTTTCTTATATCATCGAACACGCCTATGAATGTTGCAGGATTGCTCCTTGGCGTCTTGCCTATCGGAGATTGGTTTATTTCTATAACCTTGTCGATATTCTCAACCCCTTTGATACTTTTATATGGCAGAATCGGTTTCTCGCTTCGGTAAAACAACTTACTCAGAATAGGATGCAAGGTGTCGTTAATCAAAGACGACTTCCCGCTTCCGGAAACACCGGTAACGCAAACAAAAAGTCCTAAGGGCAAGTGCAAATCTACATTCTTCAAATTATTTCCGCATGCTCCCGAGAGGTCTATCGCCTTTCCATTGCCTTTTCTTCTTTTCTTGGGAACTTCTATCTTCTTTTCGCCTCGCAAGTATAGGCACGTAAGGGAGTTTTGCTTCAAAATCTCCTCAGGAGTACCTATTGCAGTCAGACGTCCCCCGTTTACGCCTGCTGCCGGTCCTATATCCACTATGAAATCGGAGGCATACATCATATCCTTATCATGTTCCACGACAATGACGGTATTCCCCATATCTCTCAACTTTTGCAGCGACTTAATCAAACGTATATTATCCGATTGGTGTAATCCTATGCTCGGTTCGTCAAGGATATACATCACGTTGACCAACTTACTTCCAATCTGAGTGGCAAGTCTTATTCTCTGACTTTCTCCTCCCGAAAGCGTACGAGAACTTCTGTTCAGACTCAAATAGCCCAAACCCACGTCCAAGAGGAAGTTTATCTTTGTGTTTATCTCTCTCAAAATCTCGGAAGCGATACTCTGTTGCCTTTCATTCAAACTTTGCTCGATTTCCAGGCACCATTGCGAAAGTTCCGTCAAGTCCATATTGGCAAGCTCCGCAATATTTTTATCGCCTATTTTGAAGCAAAGACTCTCTTTCTTCAATCTGTCGCCATTGCAATGAGGACATAATTTTTTTGAAACAAAACCTGCTGCCCATTTTTGCAGAGATGCCGGAAGGTTTGCATCGTTGAATTGATTTGAAATGAAGTTCACCACGCCTTGAAATCCATCTGTCGTAATAATTCCCTCATCTTCCGATACGCCGTACAGCAAAGCATTCATAGCCTCCTGCGAATAATCTTTCAAAGGAGTCTTCAAGTCGAATCCATATCTTTCTCCTACTCTTATAAGCTGCTTAATAAACCAACTTCCCGCATTCGGCTTCCCTATCGGAGCGAGACCGCCTTGGGCAATGCTTTTGTTCCTATCGGGAATTAACTTCCCTATATCCACCTGTGCCACCTCGCCCAAGCCGTTGCAGAACGGACAAGCCCCGTATGGAGAATTGAACGAAAACGTATTCGGTTCCGGTTCCGGATAGGCAATGCCGCTTGTCGGACACATCAAATTCTTGGAAAAGAACCTTATCTTGCCTTTCTCGTCCTCTATCATAAGGCTGTTCTTGCCGTGTTTGAACGCAAGTTCGACAGATTTCTTCAACCTCTCCGTCTTTTCCTCCGCATCAATCTTCAACTTATCCACTACAATCTCTATATCATGAACCTTATAACGGTCAATACGCATACCGTTCACTATATTCATGATTTCTCCATCTACCCTCACTTTAAGGAAGCCCTTCTTTGCAATCGTTTCAAACAACTCTCTGTAATGCCCCTTCCTGCCTTTCACCACGGGAGCGAGTATAACGATATACTCTCCATCATAAGACTGCTCTACCTCCTGCAAAATCTGCTTCTCCGTGTACTTCACCATCTTCTCTCCCGTATTCACGGAATAAGCCTCTGCCACTCTGGCATACAAAAGTCTCAAAAGGTCATATATCTCCGTCGTCGTACCCACCGTTGAACGAGGATTCTTGTTGGTGGTTTTCTGTTCTATCGAAATTACAGGAGACAAGCCGCTTATCTTATCCACATCGGGTTTGCTCATGTTCCCCATGAAATTCCGTATATAGGAAGAAAAGGTCTCCAAATAACGCCTCTGCCCCTCCGCATATATGGTATCGAAAGCCAAAGAGCTTTTTCCGCTGCCGCTTAAACCTGTAATGGTAATCAGGCTGTTGCGAGGCATTGATAAGGAAATGTTTTGCAGATTGTGCGTCCTCGCACCAAGTATTTCGAGTTTATCCTCCGACATAAATTCTCTCATTTTTCGATTGCAATTATACGATATTTTCCCTTGCCGACGAACATATTTCGCAGTAAAAGAACAATAAATCATTGCAGATTGTTGTTTTTATACTATCTTTGCAGGGTTAATGACTTTGATTTTGAACAATAACAGAGAACATATATGAAGAGAAAATTGATTACCGCAGGCTTTATATGCCTTGCAGCCTTGACATCTTGTAACAAAGATTTGTCCAAAGAAAGAGAAAGACAATTACAGGACTCCTTTGCGGCGGTTATGTCCAATAAAGACGCCGAAATGGAAACGCTTTTCCAACAGCTGAACGAGATAGACGCAAGTCTCGGCGAAATAACCAAGACCTATTCCGACCTTGCACAAGCTGCGAACACCTCAGGCGAAGTAGGCAAAGACGCAGCATCAAGCATAAGAAACAAAATCAGCACTATAAACGACATACTCGCAAAGGACAAAGAAAAACTCGCCGCAGTACATTCCAGAGTGGGAAAATTGCAGAAGCAAAACAAACAACTGCAAACCTTTGTCGAGAACTTGGAACAAAGAATTCAAGAACAAGAAAGCCAAATCCAAAGTTTGACGGCAGAATTGGAAAAGAAAAATGTCAAAATCGATGAATTGACCAGGAATGTCGAAGACTTGGAGAACTCCACCAAGAAAAAAGACAAACAAATAATGCAGATAGAAGACGAAAAGCACACTGCATACTTCACCATAGGCACCAAGAAAGAACTAAGAACCAAGAACGTAATCGACAGAAAGGGCGGCTTCATCGGTTTCGGCAAAACAAACGTCCTATCGAACAATGCAGACTTTGAAGCCTTCACAAAGATAGATACAAGAAACACACAGGAGATACCGTTGACAGGTAAGAGGATAAAACTCGTAACCTCTCACCCGACATCTTCCTACTCCTTGGAAGGCGACCCGTCGAGACCAAGTTCCATAAGAATAACAAATCCGGACTTATTCTGGAAAGCAAGCAAATGTTTGGTCATCATGATTGACTAAAATCTAAGCAATACGAACCATGGCGGTGTTTCGACAAAACAAATCGAAACACCGCTTTTTCTTTTATGCAAATTCCCTTTCCCCTCCTCCCTGCGAGCAAGAACTCAAAGCCTGATTCGGATATGCCGAAACGGCGTTTTGCAAAATTAAACAGCCGTTTCGGAAAATTAAAACGGCGTTTCGTCTCCGGGAAATGCCCTTTGCAAGCTGTCGGGATGTTTTAAGGCTGTGAACAAGGGGGTAGAAGTATCCCGAGAGATGCTTTTCACCTTTTTTCTTCTTCTCTTTTCTGTTTTTTCCTCTTTTTCTTTACTTTTCTCCTCTTTTCTCTTCTCTCTTTTTCGGAATTGCTTTCTTGCTGTGCCTCAGTGGTTTGACTGCGTTTTGGAAAGAGTGTTCGGGATTGTTTTTTCGCAAAATTCGATTTTGAAGAAAAAATTTTTCTTTCTGATTGTGCTGTGAGTAAGAATAAATACGTATCTTTGTCCCTTGATTAAATCAACAGATTACAATAAAAACACAAACAAAAACAGAATGAATATGAATACGCGTTTTGTCGGAAAGCCACTGTGCCGAGTAATAATTGCAGTGGTAATGGTATTTTTCTCGTTGAATGCAATGTCGCAGTATGTCTTCTCTGCGCTTCATGGAAACAATATTTTTTACTTTGAAGCTTAGTCCCACTACGGTTAAAGTGAAACAATATGGAGGAAATACCTATTCCAGCAATCGGGTAACCGTTACTATTCCATCTACTACTTCGAGGACCACTACCGGATTGCATCCGGTAACTTACACTTACCAAGTTGTTTCCATCGGCGATTCTGCCTTTATGGGTAACGCTAGGTTCAAGATTGACTCGCTTGTCATAGAAAGCGGCATAACAAGCATTGGAAAGGAAGCGTTTGATAGTTGCGTATTTCTTCGCCACGTTAACATACCAAGCAGCGTAACAAGCATTGGAGAGAGTGCGTTTTCAAGATGTGAAAGGGTTAAAACGCTTAATATACAGGGTGGACCGTCTATAGGAGAATCTGCGTTCCAAGGATGCAAGGCTCTGAAATCGGTTACTATTGCCGGTGCTTCTTCTATCGAATCATACGCGTTTTGTTACGATACTTCTTTGACTTCGCTTAGCATACCAAACGTTACTTCTATCGGAAGTCATGCGTTTGAGGCAACCTCCATTACTTCTGTAACGATTCCGAACTCTTGTTCTTCTCTTGGACGTTATGCGTTTGCCTTATGTTCCAAATTGAGCTCGATTTCCATAGGCAGCGGTATCACCACTCTTGAGGATTATGTGTTCGCCGGAACCGCTCCAAGTTCGGTTGTTATCCCGAATGGTATTACTTCCATAGGAAAAGCTGCTTTAATGGATAATCCCAATTTGACTTCGGTTACCATTCCGCATACTGTTACTTCTATTGGAGATCATGCGTTTGCCTGGTGTACCAATTTATCCTCGGCTACCATTCCGGGCAGCGTTACCACTATCGGAAAAGATGCGTTTATGGAATGTGCTTTG
>URCX01000132.1 GCA_900546465.1 uncultured Bacteroidota bacterium
CTAAACTGCATAAAGCATACGTGGGGTTTCGTCTCGCTCTTTAAGCAATATTGCTTGCCAATCCGGACTGTTAGAAGTGTGTACGATAATTACCAAACGCCCTTTCACAAAATTAAAACGCCGAAAGAATTTTCCGAAACGGCGTTCTGTTTTTTTCTTTCGGCCTTTGGTGAAAATCTATCCAAAGGTGAATATTTTTTCTACGGAAAGCAGTGTGAGGAAGCCGAGAAGCAGAGCGTATGTCGCTTGTTTCTGGAAGCCGTGGGCATGGGTTTCCGGTATCATTTCGTCGCTTACAACATATAGCATGGCTCCTCCCGCAAAGGATAGCATCAAGGGCAGAAGTATTTCGGAAATATGTCCGGCAAAATAACCAATCATGACACCGATAATCTCCAAAAGTCCTATTGCAAGTGCTATAAGGAGGGTTCGTTTCTTGCTTACGCCTGCAAGCAACAGCGGTGAGATGACCACCATTCCCTCGGGTATGTTTTGCAATGCTATGCCGAAGGTAACCATCCATGCATTGTCTGTATTGCTTCCGTTAAAGCCTACTCCGGCTGCCATTCCTTCCGGCAACTTATGAATGGCTATTGCAAGGACGAACAATAATATATGGTTCAATCGGGCATTATTACGATGTTGTTCTTCGTCCAATCCTGTGATATTATGAAGATGAGGTGTCAGATGGTCAAGAAGATTCAAAAATAAAGCCCCTGCCGAAACGCCTAAGATTACCCACAACATCCCTTTGGCGGAAACCATGGCGACAGCCGGCAATATCAAACCCAAAATGGCTGCTGCCAACATCACTCCTGCACAATAGCCCAATACAATATCATTCCATTTGTGCGGCAGTTGTTTTATCATAAACCCTATAAGAGAACCGAAAATCGTTGCAGCACACAGACCTGCTGCACTAAGCAAAACTTCCTGCATATGAGTAATGTTTGATTTGTGATTAAATACTTAAAACTTTATTTCCTCTAAAAACAAATGCGAGACAAAGCAACTGCATTTGAGAACACTGTCATAAAAACAAAAAACGAGAGCAGCTTGTTTGCAACTCTCGTTTTTTTGCGATAAATCGCTATTTGTTCGTGGTGCGATGAATATTGCGTTGCGGCCTTGCCCCTTGCGGTCTTACAGGTCGTTGCGGACGAGGCTCCACATAGCCTTCAGGTTTAGGCGTAAGCACCCTGTGAGATAGCTTGAACTTACCGGTTTTCTTGTCTATGTCAACAAGTTTTACGCTTACCTTATCTCCTACGTGTAATACGTCTTCCACATTATCAACCCTGTCCCATGAAATCTCGCTCACATGTAATAATCCGTCTTTTGAAGGCAGGAATTCAACGAAAGCACCGAAATCAAGTATGTTTTTTACTGTTCCATCATATACTTCACCGATTTCCGGAACGGCAATGATGCCTTGTATTCTCTTTATAGCGGCTTCGATGCCTTCTTTATTGACAGAAGAGATTTCAACGGAACCTTGATTGCCTACTTCCTCTATTGTGATTATCGTATTGGTATCTTTCTGAATTTCTTGGATTATCTTACCTTGCGGACCTATGATTGCACCAATGAACTCCTTGTCAACCATCATCTTGGTTACTCTTGGAACATTTGGTTTGTAGTCTTCCCTTGGTTCAGGTATCGTTTCTTCGATTATATTCAAGATATGCATTCTGCCTTCCTTGGCTTGTGCCAAGGCTTGTGCCAATATATCGTATGACAAACCGTCGCACTTTATATCCATTTGGCAGGCAGTGATACCGTCTCTTGTTCCCGTTACCTTGAAGTCCATATCTCCCAAATGGTCTTCGTCTCCCAAAATATCGGAAAGCACAGCCCATTTGCCGTTCTTTTCAATCAAGCCCATCGCTATACCGGAAACAGGCTTCTTTATCTTGACTCCGGCATCCATTAAGGCGAGACAACCTGCACAAACCGTCGCCATGGAGGAAGAACCGTTGGATTCCAAAATATCGGATACCAGTCTTATTGTATAAGGGCACTCTTCTTCCGAAGGCAAAACCTGTTTCAATGCTCTCATGGCAAGGTTTCCATGTCCGATTTCACGTCTTGATGTGCTGCCGGCACGTTTTACTTCACCTGTTGCAAAGCCGGGGAAGTTGTAATGGAGAATAAAATGATTCTTACCCTCAATCATTGCACCGTCTATTATTTGCTCATCAAGCTTTGTGCCAAGTGTACAAGTGGAAAGGGATTGTGTTTCTCCTCTTGTGAAGATTGCACTTCCGTGAGGGGTCGGAAGATAACCCACTTCTGCCCAAATAGGACGGATTTCGTTGAGTTGTCTGCCATCAAGTCTCACTCTCTCTTGCAAAACCATGTCTCTCATGGCCTCTTTCTCCGTATCGTGGAAATAACGGTCTATCATGAAAGCCTTCTCTTCGGCTTCTTCTTCGCTCAATGTGGCAATGAACTCCTGCTTTATGGCATCGAATCCTTCACCTCTTTCACTTTTGGATTTTATTCCCTTATGTGCGAAGTCATAACACTTTTGGTAAACCGCATTATGAAGTTTTTCTCTTAACTCAGGGTCATTTACCTCGTGGCAATACTCTCTCTTGAGAGTTTTTCCGACCATTTCCGTCAATTCACCGAGTGCATTGCAATGTAATTTGATAGTATCGTGAGCTTGTTTCAAGGCTTCGAGCATAGTATCCTCGGAAACTTCTTTCATTTCGCCCTCCACCATCATTATATTGTCGGCTGTGGCAGCTACAATCAAATCCAAGTCCGCTTCTTCCATTTGTTCGTAGTTCGGATTTATCACAAACTCTCCGTTTACGAGAGCAATACGGCACTCGGATACAGGTCCGTTAAACGGAATGTCGCTTACTGCCAATGCCGACGAGGCTGCAAGAGCAGCCAAGGCGTCAGGCGGATTAGTGTGGTCGCCTGAAATCAAGGTTACCTGCACTTGTACTTCTGCATGGAAATCATCAGGGAACAGAGGTCTCAATGCTCTGTCAATCAATCGGGAAATCAATATTTCATATTCGCTCGGACGAGCCTCTCTTTTGAAGAAACCTCCCGGAAATCTACCCGTTGAAGCATATTTTTCTTGATAATCAACCGTCAGTGGCATGAAATCCACATTTTCTCCGGCTTCTTTTTTTGCACAAACGGTGGCGAGAATCATTGTGTCTCCCATTCTTACCACTGCCGAACCGTCTGCTTGTTTGGCTAATTTGCCTGTCTCGATTTCAATCTGTCTTCCGTCTCTCAACGAGAAGACTTTCTTTGTTCCTAACATTAACTTACTTTTTCTTTTAACCTCTTTCGAGCGGGGAAACTCGAACTCATTCCGGCAAAACATCTTTTGCCAACCCCTTATACAACAAAAAAGGCAATTAGCCGCTAATTGCCTTTCCAAATCATTTATTCCGGTTCAGGAAAATTACTTTCTGATACCCAACTGCTTGATAAGCTCACGATATTTCTCTATATCATTTGCTTTAAGGTAGTCTAACAAACGTCTTCTCTTTCCTACCAAATTCACAAGAGACCTTTTGGTAAACAAATCCTTGCGATTTTCCTTGACGTGTTGCGTAAGTTTTTGAATTCTATACGTAAACAACGCAATTTGAGACTCTGTCGATCCTGTATCAGCTGCGTTTTTGCCGTATTGTGCAAAAATCTCTTTTTTCTTTTCGGCTGTCAAATACATATTTACCTGATTAATATTTTACTTACTACTTATCTTTAACTCTACGAGTTTGCAAAGGTACAACTTTTTCCCGAACTCACAAAATATTGCTGCGTTTTTCTCTCATCTTCGATAAGTCTGGCTGAAATTTGATGAGCAAAAAATCGGTTGTTGCCGTTTCATTACTGCAATATTCAGTCTTCAAAATGTTTTTCATTGAACGGAAATTCTTTTGCCAACTCTCCTGAATAATAAAAGTCGAATCCTATGGCTCCGAAAGTGTAAACCTTATCTGCAACGCTTATATGCGAACCTCCGCATTGGGGATTTGCACTCGGGCGGCTTTCCGAAAAACCTATATTGAACAATGTGAAGAGTATCTCCGGTCTGTTGCTTATGTCAAAACCTGCCCTTTCCCATTGTTTCTTCGTTTGATGAATTATGCAACCCGTATATACATATGAATAATAGTGGTTGCGATAATCCACCAAGCGGTTTATCCTCTCCGCTTCATGGTCGGCAGTCTTGAAATCCAATATATGCTCATAACGTTTGCCCATATAGAAAACGGAAGTATCGTTTTTCAAATTCCTTTCAACCCATGCCGCAGTAAAATCCTTTATCCCGTTCACACCGAAAGAGAATTGACTTTGTACGGACAGCACTTTGACAGGACCGAGATACTTTTTGTATGTCTCCCTCTTTGAATTGAAAAGACGAATCTGCTCTCCGATAAGACAGCCGACTATCAGACGCGGCTCAACACCTGTTACCATGGCAGCACTGTCGATTAACGCCTTGTCTTTCACTATCGCCACCTTCAAAGCCTCCCATTCCGGAGTGTTCATCCATAATATGGCATGCCTGTCCGCCCCTTTCTTCTCTGCACAAGCCAAAGCCGCCTTTTGTTTTTCAAGGAGCGAAACATACTCGGGCTCATCTTTTATATACAATTCGCAAGCCGCAATCATCTGCGACACATCGACCCCGCCATGAGCATTATTGACAGCCTGCATCATAAGTTCCGCATTTCTCGGATAAAGTCTGGAAATCACCGAAAGCTTCATATAATCCTCCGAAAGTTTTTCCGCATTTATCTTTCCGGTCTTTTTTTTGGTATTCATTTGCGAAACCTGAGCAAGGTAACGATTGTTCTTATCCACCGCCCCACTGTTCTTTGTCCAGCCCAACCGATAAACCGCCCATGCCCCGATAATGGCAAGACCCGCCAATGCAAAACCATATAGAGCCGCATTGTAACAAAGCCTGCCGAAACTCTTCCAAGAAGAAAAACAAATCTTTATTTTTTTCACCGTATATCTTGTTTTTAACAGCCGGCAAAATTACTACATTTTCCATAAACCGCAAACAAAACGGCACTTCCTCCAAGCCGGAGCATAAAGCCGGAGCATATTCCGCTCTCTTCGGAACCACCCTCTTGCAATCCGCCTGAACAAAGCCTTGCCGGCATC
Organism: uncultured Bacteroidota bacterium; assembly: GCA_900546465.1. Lineage (GTDB taxonomy): Bacteria > Bacteroidota > Bacteroidia > Bacteroidales > P3 > Onthomorpha. The sequence goes on from URCX01000132.1 coordinate 5,155, forward strand.
GTTTTCTCTCGGAGCATAATGATAAAAAAAGCCCCTTTTTGAATATAAAAAAGGGGCTTTTTACACATCAAAAAGCGGCTTTTCATATAGCAAAAAGGGGCTTTTTATACAACAAAAAGGGGCTTTTTTCGTTACTCCCATAAAGCTCTGTAAGAGGAAAGTGCGAAAAGAATGTGTTCTCCGAGCGCCTCGGAAGAAGGCAAGGACGGAATAAATGCAATGTAACAAAGCATGAAAGAGACACAAGACAAAGTAAATTCC
>URCX01000133.1 GCA_900546465.1 uncultured Bacteroidota bacterium
TGTGCTTGACGCAAACGGAGACTTGATAGGAATAAACTTCGATAGAAATTGGGAGGGTACGATGAGCGATATTATGTATGACCCTTCGCAGTGCAGGAATATATCGTTGGATATTCGCTACTGCCTGTTCATAATAGACAAGTTTGCAGGTGCGAAACATTTGGTTGATGAAATGACAATAGTAAAATAATATCGGAAGATGAAAATATCATATAATTGGTTGAGGCAGTATGTCGATGTGAATATTTCGGCAGACAAGGTGGCGGAATTGCTGACTTTCGGAGGTTTGGAGGTTGAAAGTGTAGAGAGGATAGAAACCATAAAGGGCGGATTGAAAAATTATTTTGTTGGGGAAGTATTGACGTGCGAAATGCACCCCAATTCGGATCACCTTCATCTGACAACGGTTGATGTAGGCGGGGAACGTCCTTTGAATATTGTTTGCGGAGCCCCTAATGTTGCGAAAGGACAAAAGGTTATAGTCGCAACTATCGGAGCAAAGGTTTATACATCAGATGAAGAGTTCTTCGAGATAAAGAAATCCAAACTGAGGGGAGAGTTGAGTGAGGGTATGATTTGTTCGGAAAAGGAACTTGGGTTAAGCGATAACAATGACGGAATAATGGTGTTGAAAGATAATCCTAAGGCAGGAACTCCCGCTGCGGCGTATTTTGACATCAAGGAAGATTTTGTGTTTGAAATAGGATTGACTGCAAACCGTTCCGATGCAACTTCGCATATAGGTGTAGGCAGAGACTTGGTGGCTTTGTTGAAAGCTCAGTTGAACGAGAACAAACATCTGTTAATTCCATCTGTCGATAGCTTCAAGACAGATAATACTTCGCATAATGACGTGGAGATTTCAATAGACACGAATTTATGCAAACGTTATTCTGCTGTAACTATAAGCGGAGTTAAGGTTACGGACTCTCCGAAATGGTTGGCGGACAGTCTGAGAGTTATAGGTATTCGTCCGATAAACAATATTGTAGATGCAAGCAATTTTGTTTTGATGGAGACAGGACAGCCTTTGCATGTTTTTGATTTGAACAAGGTTAAAGGTAATCGAATTGAGGTTAAGACTTTGCCTGAGGGAACTAAATTCACCACTTTGGACGGAGTGGAAAGAACGCTTAACGGAAGAGAAGCGATGGTTTGCAATGCCGAAGAGGCAATGTGCATGGGCGGAATATATGGAGGTTTGGAGTCAGGTGTCAATGTCGAAACGACTGATGTGCTTATTGAGAGTGCTTATTTCGATCCTGTTGTCATCAGAAAGGCTGCAAAGGCTCATACGCTGAAAACAGATGCTTCTTTCAGATATGAGCGTGGGGCAGATCCGAATATAACGCTTTATGCCTTGAAAAGGCTTGCCATCTTGATTAAAGAGATTGCCGGCGGGGAGATTTCTTCGGAGATAAAAGACGTTTACCCTGCCAAAATAGAGCCTGTAAGAGTGGAGTTGGAGTATGAGAAGATGGATAAATTGATTGGCAAAAGTATCGACAGGGTACTTGTAAAAGATATTTTGAAATCTTTGGATATAGAGATTGCTTCGGACAATGAGAATGGTTTGGTGGCTGTTGTGCCTACAAATAAGGTCGATGTTACTCGTCCATGCGATGTGATAGAAGAGATATTGCGCATTTATGGTTATGATAATGTAGAAATATCCGATGCGGTAAGGAGCTGCTTAACCCAAACTGCCAAACCGAACAGAGACAAAATACAAAACCTTGCTTCGGATTATCTTGCTGCAAACGGCTTTAATGAAACGATGAACAACTCACTTACGAAGTTGTCATATTACGAAAATAATAAGGATTTTCCTGCTGAAGAATCTGTTGCGGTTTTGAATGCATTGAGCAAGGATTTGGGACAAATGAGGCAAACATTGCTGTACGGATTATTGGAAACGGCAGAATACAATATCAATCGCAAGCTTTCGGATTTGAGATTGTTTGAGTTCGGGAACTGCTATAAAAAGAATTTGAAAACCTTTGACAACGATTGCATAACCAAACGCTATGATCAAAGCCGACATCTTGCCTTGTTGACAACGGGAAAGAGTGCTGAAAGTTGGCAGGCAGACAGAAAGGCAACGGATTTCTTTTTCTTGAAAAACATTTTTGAAAACCTGCTTATGCAGTTACGCATCGATAATTCAAGGTTTGCGATCGAACAAATCGAAAACGGATATTATCAGTATGCTTTGGCATATATCAATAAAGAAAGCAAGAAAGTTGTTGCTACAATAGGAAGATTGAGAAATGCGATTTGCAAAACTTTCGATATAAAGCAGGAAGTATTTTATGCCGATGCGGATTGGGATTTGCTTTTCAAACTTATTCCCAACAAAAGCGTGAAGTATGAGGAAATATCCAAGTTTCCAGAAGTAAGAAGAGACTTGGCTTTGGTGGTAAACAAAGATATTACTTTCGCACAAATAGAAGCCGCAGCTTATCAGACCGAAAAGAAGTTATTGAAGAATATCTCCTTGTTTGATGTCTATACCGGAGACAAACTTCCTGAAAATACGAAACAATATGCGATAGCTTTCATATTGCAAGATAAGGAAAGAACACTAACAGATAAACAAATAGAGAACGTAATGCAGAAGTTATTGAAAGCCTTTGAACAGAAACTGAATGCAAGTTTGAGATGAAGTCCCTTGTAAATTACGATATAAAGGTACTTATCGCCTTACTTGAAGCCTTGAATGGGAGCAAAAAGTTCTTCAAATATTTGCTCCATAACGGTTATCCCGAACTTGCGGCATGGAGTAATGCTGTCTTGGGAGACGAAGAAGCTTTGCATTGGCTCTTCGATAACGGCTTCGGAGAGTTCGGAGTATTAAGCAATGCCATAGACGGAGAGAAGAAAGCCGTGCAGTGGGTTCTTTTATCGAAAGATGAATTCATGATAAACTTCTCAGCCGCATGCAGAAAAGAAGCCGACGGAATGAGATGGTTGGAGGAAAAAGAGCTTGAAATATTCATCAGAATGGTTTACAGAATACGAAGCATTCTTGAATTACAAATAAAAGATCAATTATTTTGGTACAGATGGAAACATTGAAAAGACGCATAAACAACCGAAATTGCATAATAAACAACACACTTTTGTTTGTGTCAGCCTACCTTATTGCATTCTTCATATTGCAAGCCGGCATTGCCATAACAGCTTTTGCCTACGGCGTTCCCATGATTATCTATACATCGACAATAGATTTTGATGCAGTGAATACAGCAGTTTCGGCAGATATTTGGGCATCGGAGGACAATGTTATCGTTATTTTCGGCAGTTCCATTGTCGCCCTTGTGCTTTTATTGACTGTATCCTTGCTCTTATTGACACAATGGAGAACGGATAAAACGCAGATACAACGCTTTTTATTCTGGATATTCATATGCAGTTTTGCAAGAATAGGCGGGAACTTTATAACAGGTCATCTGTTTCATCTTTGGAATATCAACCTTGTAACAGACTTTATGGGAATCACATATCCTCACAAATTCGGACTCCTATTGTTCCTTATCCTTGTACTCTTATCCCTTATTGTATGCTTTTGGTGGTCGTCTTTTCTGGTAAAATACCTCATAAACCCCTTTACAGGAAGAATAAAAGAAGACTTGAAAACAAACATACTGATACCCGCAATATGCGGAAGCATCATTGTAAATTTGTTCTTCATACCCAACAGACCCCGTTTCGTATGGACGGAAGTCATAAATACAGCCATCATATTAGCAGGATTATTGCTGATATTAAAGCCTTCCCTCATCAAAAGATACAGTTTTGTGGAAACGCAAAACGAGGATAAAGCCCCACTTAACGAAGAAAAGCTTAACAAATCCCTGCTTTTTATCCTTCCGACATGCCTTATTGCAATAAAACTATTCTTCGACCAAGGCATGCACTTTCTGCCTTCCCCTTACAGACATTACTTCTTTGAGAACGTGGTTTTCATCATCAGCGGCCTTATAATCATCCTTTTCCTCCTTTACCTATACCTTTCCTACAAATCAAAACAAAAGAAACAAAAAACCAAAATAGCGGAAAGCCTAATGCGTGATACCGATGAAGACGAAAGCATCTCTAACGAAGAATGGGGCGTAACGCAACATGACATGAGCAAATACAAAGATTGGGAAGACTGAAACACCCAAGGAACTACCCAAAAAAGGATTTTAGCAGCTATTCAGGCAAAGCCAGAAATTACTCAAAAGGAATTAGCTCAATCTATCGGCATTACTCTTGATGGCATTAAATATCATATTAAGAATATGACCAAATTGGGCATCATCAAGCACGAAGGTTCTACAAAGTCAGGTAAGTGGATAATACTCAAATAGAATAAGAGAATAGAGTGGCGAGGTGCAAAACAGTGTATTTTAGAGTAGCTATTAGTGTAGTTTTCTATATTGTTAGAGGTGGGAAAGATACAGCGAACTATATAGTAGAGTAGAAATTTAATCTGAATAAAAATATGGAATTACAAACAGAACGTTTAATTTTGAGACCATGGATAGAGAACGATGCCGAAGCGCTTTACAAATATGCGCAAAACCCTAATATTGGCCCAATAGCTGGTTGGCCCCCACATACGAGCATTGAGAATAGTCGTGAGATTATTAAAAGCGTTTTTTCAACTCCTGAAACTTATGCTGTTGTATTGAAAGCGACAGGAGAAGCAGTTGGTAGCGTTGGGTTAATGACGGCAAGAAGTGAAATTCACTCTGCAAAAATGGCAGATACCGAGTGCGAAATAGGCTTCTGGCTCGGAGAGTCATTTTGGGGACAGGGTTTGATACCCGAAGCTGTAAATGAGCTACTTCGATATGCTTTTGATGACCTAAAGCAGACTGCCGTTTGGTGTGGTTATTTTGACGGAAATAAAAAATCAAGGCGTGTACAAGAGAAATGCGGATTTACTTACAGCCACACAGAGCACGACAAAGCAGTTCCATTATTGAATGAATTTCGCACAGAACATTTCACGAAACTCACATTAGACAATTGGAGAAAAATAAGAAATAGATAAACACTCTTGATAATGCTTTTATAGACTTAAACAAGCTTATGACCACATACCAAGAAGAACTCACAGCTCGAATAGAACTTGAAAAAGCAGAGCAATAAAGACAATATAACTGATTGTTTGCAGCCAATTTCAGAAATCATATTTGTACCATGCGATTGCAATTCACTGTAAATCAATATAGATTTATTTTCGAGGAAGTGAAGTAAACTCGCAAGAGAACATCCTGAAAATAAACCATGCGTGCGACTCAATAAATCGCA
>URCX01000134.1 GCA_900546465.1 uncultured Bacteroidota bacterium
GCAAAGTTAGTCAAAAAAAACATTGTGCAAACCTTTCCGCCCTATAATCTTTCCACTCGCACCCTGCAAACGCCACCTCCGCAGAACTTATCAGGCTTACACAAACACCCTTGCCGCAGAAAAGCTTCACAAAACGCCCTTTCGGTAAAATTAAAACGCCGTTCCAAGAAATTCTTTCGGCGTTCTGATTTTCCGGAACGGCGAAAGAATTTTCTAAATCGGTGATTGAATTTTGTGGAATGGTGAGTGGGTAGAGTATAATGAAAAAAGAGTTTGACGCATTTGTGTCAAACTCTTTTCTTTCTTTGTGGCATCGACTGGATTTGAACCAGTGACACAAGGATTTTCAGTCCTCTGCTCTACCAACTGAGCTACGACGCCATCGTGTTTTGCGAGTGCAAAGATAGTTCAGTTTTTCGGTTTCACCAAACTTTTCTCCGACTTTTTTATTCTCTTTTTCAAATCTGCTTTGGCTGTCAATCGTTTAAGGCAAAAGATTTTTCCGTTCATTTTCCCTGCTTTTGCCTGTTTCATGCCTGCTTCAAGCCCATTTCTTTCTGTATTACCTCTATTTTTTGCATTGCTTCGGCATGTTTGGAGGCGTATTGCGATATATTCTCGAGCTTGGAGCATATAGAGAAATAGAATTTTATTTTCGGCTCCGTGCCTGAGGGACGAACGGATACCTTGCTGCCATCTGCAAGGAAGTATTGCAATACGTTGCTTTTTGGTAATCCTGTTTTTTCCGGGTAAAGGTAATCCACCGTTCTTTCCACTGCAATTCCATCAAGGTTTTTGGGTGGATTGGAACGAAATCCGTTCATCATTGCTTCTATCTCTTGGGCTCCTGATTTGCCTTTTCGTGTTATGGAAACCTGCTTTTCGGCATAAAAAGCGTAGTTCACGTACAAGTCCATGAGCATATCATACAGCGTCTGCCCCTTATCTGCGGCATAGGCTGCCATTTCAGCCAATATGCAGCAGCCTGAAATGGAGTCTTTGTCTCTTACGAAATCGCCTATCAGGTAGCCGAAACTCTCTTCCCCTCCTCCTATGTATTCTTCCTTGCCTTCCAAGGATTTTATCTTGGCTGCTATATGTTTGAAGCCGGTAAGAGTGTCGTAGCAATTCACATTGAAACTATCGGCAACTTTTCTTACCAATTCGCTCGTTACAATGGTTTTTATGACAAACTGTCTGCCTGTCAACTTATGCTCCTGTTGCCAACGCATCAAGAGGTAATAAGTGAATAGAGCGGCTGTTTGATTTCCGTTGAGCAAGACCCACTCTCCGGAAGATGTCTTTACGGCTATTGCTTCGCGGTCTGCGTCCGGGTCTGTCGCCAAAAGGATGTCCGCATCTACTTCTTTGGCTTTTCGTAAGCCTGCTTCCAATGCTTCGGGGTTCTCAGGATTGGGCGAAAGGCAGGTCGGAAAATTGCCGTCAGGTATTGCCTGATGTTCTTCCACAAAGACATTTTCGAATCCGTAGGCTTTCAAAGCCGCAGGTACTACTGTGATACCTGTTCCGTGCAAAGGAGTATAGACAATCTTCAAATCCTTATGGCGTTCTATGTATCCTTTGTTAAGAGATAGGGACTTAACTCTGTCGATATAGGTCTTATCCATATCCTTTCCAAGGAAGACTATGCCCGAATCGTCCTTGGAAATCTTTACTTGGGCAATATCGGTTATCTTATTGACCTGTTCAATCACTTCCACATCGTGAGGAGTCGTCAGTTGGGCTCCGTCGTTCCAATAAGCCTTGTATCCGTTGTATTCTTTAGGGTTATGGGAAGCCGTTATCATCACTCCTGCATCGGCTTTCAGTTCTCTGACTGCAAAGGAAAGCTCCGGTGTAGGTCTCAAATCCTCGAACATATAAACCTTGAAACCGTTTGCTGTCATGACACGGGCTGTTGTCAACGCAAATTCCCTGCTGTTGTTACGGCTGTCGTGAGATATGACGCAGCTTATGGGCTTTTCACCGTTTTTAAGTCTGATATAATTGCAAAATCCCTGCGTTGTCATGCTCACGGTGAGTAAATTCATACGATTTGTTCCCAATCCCATCACGCCCCTCAATCCTCCGGTTCCAAATTCCAAGGTGCGATAAAACGCATCGTTGAATTCCTCAGGATTTTCCGCTCTCATGCGGACTATTTCCGCCTTTATACTTTCATCAATACTGCTGTTCAGCCACTTGTCTGCGTTATTGCAAGCAGCCGTATCCAAATTTGCCATGGTATTTCTTCTTTTAAGTATGTTTATTCGACAAAACGCTTTTATTTCTTCAAATATTGTTCTGCTTCTTTGTTGCCTAAATCAAGTGCATCTTTGAAGTAATTGTTCGCTCTGCCGATATTTTTTCTCACAACTTTGCCTTCTTTGTATAATTTGCCGAGTTCCAAATATGCTTCGGCATATGAAGAGGCTGCTGCTTTGTTCAGGTATTCCAATCCTTTCTTTACATTCTTCTTCGTCTGTGTTCCGGCTATGTATTCCTTGCCGAGAATGTAGTAAACCTCCGCTCTCTTGATTTTCTTCAAGCTTAAAAGACTGTCTATCTTGCCTTCCTTTCTGTATCTGTCTATTGCAACAGGTTCTTTTGCCGGTGCAAAATTCTGTTTTGCCGATTGTTTGTAGAGTTCCAAAGCCTTGGCAGCTTGTTTCTTCTCCGCAAAGCCGTTTTCCATCAAATAAGCTTTCACGTATTGGGCAACAGGCAAATCTTGCTTCAATGGCTCCTCTGCCAATTCGGAAGCCTTTTTGTAATCCGGTGCAACGCTCTCTCCTATTACGTATATATAAGCCAATTTCTGCATTGCATCGATGTCGTTCTGCTCCACCGCTTTTTCATACCAGTGTTTGGCTTCAAACAAGTCCTTATCCACAACCGTTCCCGTCATATAAAAATCGCCCATTCGCCTGCAAGCATAAACCTCATTCCTATCTGCACAAATTCTATACCAGAGATACGCCCGTGCAGGATTATCCACAACGCCTATACCTTCGTCAAACATCTGTGCAAGCCTGAGTTGCGATTCTGCATGTCCTCTTTCCGCTGCCTGCATATAGTAAGAAAAAGCCAAACGCTCGTTTTGTGAACAACCAAGTCCCTTTTCATACATCTGAGCCACCGCATAACATGAAGCAGGGTGGTTTTTCTCAGCTGCCTTTTTGTACCATACGAAAGCTGAAGAGTAACTCTGTAATTGCCCTATACCTTTATAATATTGCGTTGCAAGCTCATATTGTGCTTCAACATTGCCTCCCTTTGCCTTTAAGAGTAAATTCTGACAGCAAAGCTCCGTACAGAAAAGTACTGCGACTATACAAATTCCTATTCTCCTTATCTTACTGCTCATACTTCCATAACTGATTTTCGTTCCAAAATTCTATTGCCGTAGGATAGCCGTTGTCGAAAGCCGAATGTATGTATTTCAAGGCTTGTGCAACATCCTGCTTTGTTCCCTGAGCGAGATATGACATTTTTCCTACTTTGAACTGAGCCTTTGCGAGATTTCCCTCATCGGCTGCCTGCTTATAATATGCAAAAGCTTTGCTCAAATCCTTTGCAATGCCTACTCCATGCTCGTACATCTCACCAAGACAATACACAGCCTCCATATTTTTACTCTCTGCCGCAAGACGGAAGTACTTCAATGCCAAAGGCAGGTTTTGCTTCACCTCCACTCCGTAATAATACAATTCTGCCAAAGCCATTATCGCTTTGGGGTGATTTTCCTCCGCCGCTTTGGTGTACCAATATATGGCTTTGTTTATATCTTTCGGCATTCTGTCCGCTCTTTCATACATCTTTCCCAAACGATACCGGGCATCGGCATCTCCGTACTCCGCATCTCTTATGTAAGTTTGAGCAAATAATCCGCTTGCACACAACGCAAGGGACATCATCACAATCATTCGTTTTATCATGATTTCATTCTTTTTTCCTGAAACGCTAATTCGCCTCTATTAAAATCACATACGGTTTTCCCCGTATTTTGTTTCTCTGCCGACACAGGTAGCTTGCTTTTCATGCTTCCGCTTGCCGACTATTGGTTTTCCGCTTCCATGAACTTCAGAAGAGATTTCAATGCTTTTTCTTCCGAAGAGCCTTCTCCGACACCTATCTTGGCAAAATTACTTTTCAATGTCTTCTTCACCTCTTCAAAAGCTATGCCTGCCAAAGAGGTTTTGAATATCTTCAACACCTGCTTATTCTCGAATGTCGAGCTGTAAAACTGCACGGATTCTTGCTTTTCGGCATATACTTCCTCGTCAACGATAATGCCTGCGATATCCTGCCGTGCCAATTTGCCTTTTGCTTTGATGAATGCACAGGAATTGAAAACCTCTATGCTCTTATGCTTGGTGCATGCCTGCTTTTGACGACATACAATTCCCTTATGAGGATAACCGAACATCAATGCCTGCTTGTTGTAAAGAACAGCAACGGATAGCAATCTCTCCAAACTCTCCTTATCATCGGAATGCGTAGAAAGCAATATGTAAGAACCGAAATTGCAGCACTCTATTCCTTCCTCCTTTTCCCTCAAGGCTTCGGACAAATCCTTTGTTATCCTGTCAAGTCTTATTTGCAACATATCGTTGCTGCTTTGCAGTACGACATTATCGAAGTTCAACAGTTCCAACAAACACAAATAATTCTCTCTCTCCATCTCTTATTTCTCTCTCACTGCTAAAAGTTCCATTTTTTCATTTGCTGCCTTATTGCTTCCTCCACTTGTGATTGTAAATTGTTCATCATTTGCACCCACATTATTTGATTTTGCTCTTTCATTGTTTCTGTTATCTGTTGCTCCTCCATTAATACTTTCATTGCTTGCTCCATTACTTGATTTGCCTGTTGATCTATTTCCTTTAGATGTTCTGTTAGCTTGTCTTTCATTACCAATTCCTGATATAAAGCTTTCTTGTATTCCTTCAAATATTGTAGCCTCATCATAGCGAACTTGCCAAGTGCTACCGCTCTGTCTTTGTTTTCTAGTGCTATGTCTGGTATCATTATTTCTCCCTGTTTCGTGTATGTTATTTCCATAATCATCGCTCCTTTCAACTTCATTATTAAAATACACTATTTTGTTTGAATCTTCCAATGTGTTAATTAAACTTTTTTCATATTCTTTAACAGTTGACCTTATTAGTTTTAGCTCTGTTTCAGCTATATCACTTATTGAATTTCCTATTTGTGTTATAGCTGAAAATGTCTTAA
>URCX01000135.1 GCA_900546465.1 uncultured Bacteroidota bacterium
AGCTCAGAGGGTGGAGTTTTGGAGCGGGGGTTTGCAAACGGGAGTTATGGATTTGCCGATTACGCTTGAACTGAGGTTTTCAAAGGACACAGTGGCATTTATGGGGTCTCCATCACAGACGGAGGAGGTTTTCAAGGCTGAGAAGGTGAGGTTGAGAAATGATTCTTTGCTTTTATCTGTGAGTTCCATGGGTGCCAAAGTGATTTTCCGCGGCGGTTTCAACGAGGCTGGGGACAGTGTATGCGGGATTTTCTCGCAAGGTGGTGCAAAATTGCCTTTGTGTTTGGTAAAGGGTGCAAAGGCAGGTGTCGTGAAGCGTCCTCAGACGCCGGAGAAAACGGAGGATTATATTTGTGAGGAGGTGAGTTTCACGGTGAAAGGGGTTGATTACGTATTCAACGGGACGTTGTCGTATCCTAAAAATGGGAATAAGTTCCCGGGAATTGTGCTTATTTCCGGTTCGGGTTTACAGAATAGAGATGAAGAGATGTTTCAGCATAAGCCGTTTGCGGTGATTGCGGATTATATGACGAGGAACGGTTTTGCAGTTTTGCGATTTGATGACAGGGGGTATGGTGCAGAGAATGCAAAGGAGTTGCTCGATACGGCGACAACGCTTGATTTCGTGAATGATGTGATGGCGGCTGTGGATTTGATGGCTTCGCATCCTAAGGTGGATAAGAGGAAAACCGGGTTGGTCGGTCATAGTGAGGGCGGTGTGATTGCTCCTATTGTGGCGTGCGAGAGAGGGGGTATTGCATTTGTCGTTATGCTCGCCGGAACGGGTGTCAGCGGTTTGGATGTGTTGATAGAGCAGAACAGGGCTGTTCTCGGAGCAATGGGTTATGGCAAAGAGGTTATAGAGGAGAATATAGAGAAGTTGAAAAGAAGAGATACGGCTTCCGGCTTGCAGACTGCTTGGATGAGGTGCTTTCTGGATTTGAATCCGGAGGTGTATTTGAGTAAGTTGAAAGTGCCTGTCTTGGCTTTGAATGGTGAAAAAGATTTGCAGGTGTCTGCTTCTCAAAATCTTCCGGCTATCGAAAAAGCGTTGAAGAAAGCGGGGAACAAACATTTCAAAGTAGTTTCGCTTCCGGAACTAAATCATCTTTTTCAACATTGCAAGACCGGTTTACCGAACGAATACTACCATATAGAGGAAACTTTTTCGCCTGAGGTTTTATCATTGATACGAGACTTTATCAGAGAATATGTTTTTTGAGTTTTTGTTTCCGAAGCATTGTGTCTTTTGCCGGAGGGTTTTGGCAAAAGGTGAGGAGGATTTATGCGTCCGATGTGTTTGTGAACTTGGTTTTAATCTTGTTCCACTTAATAAATTGGCGGAAAAAGTGGGGAATTTGAATGTGGAGAATTATGATGTATTCATGGATTTCAAGTTTTGCAGAAATGCTTTGGAAAAATTCAAATATGGAAGCAGACTTTATTACGGACGAGTGCTTGCAAATTTGTGGGCAGAACGACTGAAAGAATTTGAATGGGCAAGGAATGCAGATTGGATTATTCCGGTTCCCATGAACAGATGGGAGCTTTTGGCGAGAGGCTTCAATCATAATGAGTTCCTATGCGGCGTTTTAGCAAAAGAATTGGGCGTTCCGCTATGCCGAAAGGCCGTTATAGCAAAACTAAAGAAGACTTCTCAAGTTGAGAGTTCGGACAGATGGGAAAATATCAAGGGCGCGTTCTCATTAAACGAGAAAATGAGAAAGAAACTTGAAGACAAAAGGGTGATTATCATAGATGACGTTATCACAAGTTCCGCTACGGTGAATGAGATATTGTATGTACTGCATAGTATCGAAGGTTTGAAAGTATCGTTGGCATTTCTATCCATGGAATCTAAATTCTGAGAACTTTTTCCACGCCGTCTATAGCTTCAAGTTTTTCAATAAGTTTGTTCAGATTGTCGGCATCGGAAATGTAAACCATGACTCTGCCCTGCACAATGCCTTCGCTACTCTCCATTGCAAGACCTCGGATATTGATACTCCATACTTCGGAAATCACACGAGTAATATCTTGCAAAAGCCCTTTTCTGTCTATGCCTACAATCTTGATTCCTGCAAGGAAAGTGATTTTCTCGTTCTCCCTCCACTTTGCTTTGATGATGCGATTACCGTATTTGCTCATTTCATCTATCGCCTGCCGACAGTTGGAACGGTGAACCTCTATGCAGTCTTTACGTATAAGCCCAACAATGTCATCACCCGGCAAGGGATTACAACAACTTGCAGTTTTATATGGTAGTTTATCTGCTTCCTTACCTATAAGGATTTGCTCGGGATTTTCTTTAAGCTGTTCGGAAATTTCTTCACGAAGAGTCTCTTCATGATTGTTTTTCTTTTTCGGAGTAAAAGGATTGCGGAGGAAAAACCACATGGAGTTTTTTTCCTGTTTGGCAAAACAACGTCGTACGTCTTCTTCTCCTATTTGTTTATTATAGACGGCGTATAGAAATTCTGTCATATTTGCCTGCTTGGAGAACTGTCGCATACGTTCTATATTGCCTTCAGTATATTCTATATGGGAAGAGGCAAAGAGTTCTTTAAGTTTTTCAATACCGGCTGTACGATAGCCGTTGCGGTATTCTCTTATGTACTTTTTTATTTCGGTAGAAGCCTTGGAGGTTTTTACAAATTGCAACCATTCTTCCTTGGGGTGAACAATCTTGGAAGTTATTATCTCGACCTGATCACTTGCTCTCAATCGGTAATTCACGGAGACTACACGATAATTAACTTTTGCACCCATGCAACGATTTCCGAGTTCTGTATGAACATTGTAAGCAAAATCCAAAACGCTTGCACCGACAGGCAGATTGACGGGTTTGCCTTTCGGAGTGAAAACAGTTATTTGGTCGGTGATGACATCCAATTTGAAATCGTTGACAAAGTCCACGGCATTTGAAGATTCATTATCCAAGAGTTCTCTCACCTGAGAAAGCCATACGTCAAGTTTATCGTCCAATTCTCCCTCTTGCACTTCCTTATATTTATAATGAGCAGCCAAACCCTTTTCAGCAACCTCATCCATTCGTTTGCTTCGTATCTGAACCTCCACCCATTTTCCCTGTTTGCTCATAACTGTGCAATGAAGAGCTTCATAACCATTACTCTTAGGATTGGTAAGCCAATCTCTGAACCTGCCCAAACGCTGTTGATACATGGAAGATATTATGGAATAAACGGCAAAGCAACTTTCCTTCTCAATCTCCTGCGGAACGTCCAATATAATCCTTATGGCAAAGATGTCGTAAATCTCTTCAAATTTGACACCTTTATTTTCTATCTTTCCGAGAATGGAGGTGATGGATTTCACTCTGCCGGATACGGTAAACTTATATCCTTTCTCTGTAAGTTTCTGCTTTATAGGTTCGGCAAATTGATGTATAAATGCATTACGTTCCTGTTCGGTATCCTTCAATCGGGAGTTGATTTCGTTATATGCTTTGGGATTTATGTATTTTGTGGCAAGATCCTCCAATTCGCTTTTTATCTTATACAATCCGAGGCGATGAGCCAACGGCACATATAGCTGTTGAGTTTCGGAAGCGATTTTGAGTTGTTTGTTCTCGGGCATACTCTCCAATGTTCGCATATTATGGAGTCTGTCGCAGAGTTTCAAAATAATTACCCTTACATCGTCGCCCATGGCTGTAAGTAATTTCTTGAAATTTTCGCTCTGTATCGAATTGGTAGCATAGTCGAAAACGCCGTCTATCTTGGTAAGACCGTCTATAATCTGGGCAACCTTAGCATCGAAAATATGTTCTATATCCTCCAAAGTATATTCCGTATCCTCTACAACGTCATGCAAGAAAGCACAAACAACAGCCGTTGCCCCCAAACCCAAATCCTCTGCTGCAATCCTTGCAACCTCCAAAGGATGATAAATATATGGTTCTCCTGTTTTTCGCCTAACCATGGAATGTGCATTCATTGCAACGGTAAAAGCCTTTCTTATCTGCCTTTTCTCATCATTGCTTGCACTGTTTGATACAACCCTGATTATATGTTTGTATCTTCTAAGTATTTCCGTCCTTTCAGCTTTCTCGTCTATTACATACATATCAAATCCTCCTGCCTGCAAAAAAATCTTTCAATATCTTGGAACATTCATCTTCCAATACGCCACCGGTAATCTTTGTTTGCGGATGATAAAGCATACTTCCGACATGAGAAGCTCCACGTTTGGGATCGGCAGCTCCGAATACCACTCGTCCCATCTGCGACCAAAACAAAGCCCCTGCACACATAACGCAAGGCTCTAAGGTAACATAAAGAGTGCAATCCTGCAAATATCTGCTTCCAAAGTAATCGGTTGCACATGTAATCAACTGCATTTCCGTGTGAGCCGTAGGGTCGTTCAGTCTCATAACCATATTATGTCCTTTCGCAATGATTTTATCCGAGCAAACAATAACCCCACCTACCGGAACTTCGCCCTCAATCAATGCCGCTTCTGCTTCTGCCAATGCAATACGCATAAAATATTCGTCATCGTATTCCAATATACCCATCTTCGGTCTCTGTTTTTAAGAAGCAAAGGTAAGAAAAAAACAATGAACCAAAGAACTTGGGAAAGCACGTTTTGATTTAAGCGGAAAAACAGAAAAGAATATTATTCTTAGATGCTGAATTTTAGAGACAAAGCATATCTGCGAACAATATTGATTAAGCATAGAGGTAAGAGAATTTGAAAAGACAAGAGAGCGGAGGCAGAAAAAAGAAAGCAGAAATTTCAAGAAAAAACGCTTGTAGAAAGTTCAGCGAACAAGAATACAAACAAAGGGGCTTGCATATGATTAAAAGTCAAAATCCATATTAAATGCAACAAATTGATTTATACAGCAATGAAATCTTTCTTCGCAAATTATTTCTCTTCAAAAGGCTTTGTGTCAACGAAAAAGTGTATATTCGCAACCTGATTCATAAAAGCACAGAATACTATGAGTAATGTAGTAAGCAAAGGAAGAATTTCTCAAATCATCGGAGCGGTGATTGATGTTAGTTTTCCGGCAGAGCAGACTTTGCCAAATATATATGACGCACTCAGAGTCAGAAAGCATGATGGCAGTGAGTTGATTTTGGAGTGCCAACAGGATATAGGTGAGAACACAGTCAGAACCATCGCCATGGATTCAACCGATGGTCTTCAAAGAGGCTTGGAGG
>URCX01000136.1 GCA_900546465.1 uncultured Bacteroidota bacterium
TCCGATTTGCTCTTGCTTGACGAGCCGACAAACGGACTTGATATTCCTTCCAAAAGTCAGTTCAGAAAAGTAATGCTTCGGGCAATGACGGACGAGAGCTGCATAATCATTTCGACACATCAGGTAAGAGATTTGCACAACCTTATAGATTCTGTATTGATTCTTGATGATACGAACGTATTACTCAATGCAACAAATACGGAAATATGTGATAAAATCTATTTCGGACTTGTGGATAAAATGCCTGCCAACGAGAAGTTGCTCTATTCGGAAGACTCTTTGGGCGGTTTGCAGATAGTGAAAGAGAATACGGAACATAAGGAAAGCAATCTTGATATTGAACTGCTGTTCAACGCAGTGTTCTCCAATAAAACAAGGTTCAAAGAATTGTTTCCCGCAAAAACAGAATAGGAGGTAAGAGATGAAATTCAGTTTCAAGCGATTTTTCGCATTGGCAAAAAGATATGCGACGGAAAATCTCCGATTAAATTCACTGTACGCTTGTGCAGGGTTGTTCCTTATGCCGATAGCATATATCGGATTGGATTATAATGCATCTTTGTTGATACCTGCCATATATGTAATATTGTTTTTACCTGTTGCAGAGAATTGTTTCGTTGAATATAAGAAGCCGAACAACAGAACGAACATGATTTTATTGCCGGCAACAACCTTTGAAAAATATCTGTGTTCTATTTTGGTACAAGGTATTCTTGTGCCATTTGCTTGTGCCGCCATATTCATATTCGGCTTTTATATCGGAGATTTGCTATTTCCGCAAAATACAATGCATTTCAACATAGTGAAAGAAATATTCGGTGCAAATCCAAAAGACATATGGCTTATTGTATTGATATATGTGGCAGCGATAAGCATTTCAAGCTATGCTTCATTATGCTTTAAGAAGTATTCCTCACTTATTCTGGTAGGAATAGTTTCTTTGGCGTTCATTGCTTGTTACAAACTGTGGGATAATATTTATCTTACAACCTTTCATTCCGAAGAAGTTTGGTTGCCTGCTTGTGTTGATGTGTTTCAGAATACTATCTACGCCTTTTGGACATGGGCATTTGCAATAATGATACCGGTTTTCTTGGGCTTGGCATATTTAAGATTGAAAGAAGAAAGGGCGTAATATGATAATGCAATCACAAACCCCGATTTTCCAACAACTCGCCTTCAAGATATGCGATGAGATTTTGGATAACAAATTCCAAACCGACAGTCGCATACCCTCGGTGAGGGAGTTGGCTGCCGATTGCGAGGTTAATCCGAATACGGTCGTGAAGTCGTGTGAATGGCTGACCAATAATGGGATAATATATAACAAAAGAGGATTGGGATACTTTGTATCCGGAGAGGCGGTCGGGCGTATTCTTGAATTAAGACGGCAACAATTCACAGGAGAATACCTGCCTGTGGTATTCAGAGCGATGAATCAACTCTCCATAAGCATGGAAGAAGTATCGGAATTATATGAAGAGTATAACAAAACAAATAAACAAGAAAAGATATGAAAGTAAGACTCAGCACGAAGCTGACTTTGAGCTTCGTAATCTTAATGATAATTGCCACAATCGCTGCAATGAAAGTGGCACAAACAAGAGCAATAAATTGTAATGCCAAGGCATTGCCGGCAATTCACCAAAACAAATAAGGAGATATGGAATTTAATTTGAAAAGAATGCTTTTTGTATTGAAGAGAACATGTATGCTTTATTTCAAAGACATGCTTCATTCTTGCATTACGCTGTTTGCATTCGGTATATTGGCACCGAAATTATTCGGAAGCGAGATGCTTATCGCTATGTATGGCTTTATTACACTTATTATACTCGCTCAATTCTCTTTCAGGGAGTATAAGACAAAGCAAGGTCGCACGGCAATTCTGCTTCTGCCCGCTTCCAATTTGGAAAAGTACATTTCGGAGATTTTATTCATCATGTTCGTGTATCCTGCCGTCTTGGAATTTTTCACTCTCACAGGTTTGATGATGGGGGATCTGATTTTCTTGAACACAGATGCCATGTTAAGCGATTTCAACTTCATGTTGAAGCAAGCCATCGGCTATGAGTATTGGGATTTCGTCTTTATGCTCTTCGGAATAGCCGGCTGCTTTGTATTATTCTTCGGGTCATTGCTGTTTAAGAGGTTTTCCGCAGTCAAAATGTTCGCAATATTTTGCGTAGGCATGGTCGGCATGATAGTATTCACTTTGGAAATGTACTCACCTGAGAATATGCAATGGTATGACAGTCTGTTCGCACAAGAATACATCAATGTGTTCGGTAATATCATGGATTTATATCTCCCATGGGCAGGCGGAATAAGTGCAGTGTTCTTTATAGTGATTACATATTTGAGATTAAAGGAAGAAAGGGTCTGAAAAATGAAGTATATGAAAGTAAGAAAAACAACAAAGCTCCTTATAGGCTTCATCATTGCCTTTTTGCTGTCGGGATATATTGTTTTCAAGATGGCGGATAGCAAAGGCAGGGAGGCAGTTGCAAGAGCAGAGAAAGCAGAACGAAGTTTGACTGAACCAAACGAAAGAGTTTCACGCATTAAAAACATAATCAAAAATGAAAGAGTTAAGACTATCCAAATGGATACCATTGTTATTTCTCCTGATGGGGACACTGTGTACAGCAGCTCAACATCGGTTGACATTGATTGGTAATATAACGGATGAAAAGAGCAACGAGCCGATTGCTTTCTGCAATGTGGTGCTTATGAATGCCGACGGCACAAAAACAATAGGCGGTACATCCACCGATGAAAAAGGAGTATTTGAATTGAAGTTCAAAGGGAGCGAGTCTTTTGTGTTCCATGCGAGTTATATAGGCTATGAAAATATCTCTTTCGAGATAAACCCGAAAGAATTGGCTGCGAACAAGCAGGATACTCTCTTTTTGTACAACTTGAAAATGCTATCCGTAGGGGAAGAGTTGGAAGAAGTGAAAGTGGTTGCCAAGGTAAAACGTTATGAGATGAATGCGGATAAACTCATCATGAATGTCGATGAGGCGACAACGGCAACCGTGGTAACGGCTTTCGATTTGCTGCGAAAGGTTCCCGGAGTGGCAATAGACAAGGACGATAATCTTACGCTCAACGGGCAGGGCGGCGTGTTGTTCCAGTTCAACGGCAGAGACATGCGGCTCGGCTGGGAAGCGATAAAGGCAATGCTTAAAGGTATGAACCCTCAGCAGGTGGAAAAATTCGAAGTCATCACCAATCCTTCGGCGAAATACGATGCGGAAGGTTCCGCCGGCATCATCAACATAAAGATGAAGAAGAACCAAAACTTCGGTTTCAACGGCTCTGCCAATGCAGGAGCATATTACGATACGGAGTTGTCTCTTACAGGCGGCTTCAACCTTAACTATGTCGATGACAAATGGACGGCAAGTCTTAATTACGGTTACTCGAGTTGGAAAAGCAGAACATCTACGACTGCCGACAGGTATTCTTTTTTGACTTCGGACGATACAATGCGTTTCTTCACGCCCGAATTTGAGTCTTTGTGGAGCGGTGGCGGTCATAATCTGTCTTTTTCTGCCGATTACCTTATCGATGACGACAATTCCGTCGGTATTTACACCACATACAATCATTATGCTCAACCCGAGTGGAACTATTTGCAGCAACAAAAAATCTCTCAAAGTCCTTCGCTCGACCGATTTGTCAGAAGCCTCGATTATAACTTCCTGCAAAAAAGTTCTTCAAACAATCTGCTGCTCGGAACCACTTATCTGCATAAATTCGACAGCCTCGGAACCAAATTGCAATTCGACATCAGCGGAACAATCAACTCTTCCGATGATATGAATAATGTACGTACGGACTATGTTCTGCTTGTCAACGACAGCATCTACAAGAAAGAACTTGTGGAAAACAGTGTAAAGAACTCCTATAATACCTTTGTGGCAAAGGTGGATTTCCAAAAGCCGACATTGAAATATGGTACTTTCGAGGCAGGAGCGAAAGTTGCTTTCACCTCTTTGGACAATGATTTCGTGAAAGCCGAGAGCATGGCAGAGAAAGTGCAGAATAATTTTCTCTTTTCGGAAGACATCATCGCAGCATACCTTTCCTATTCCAAGAACTTGGGTAAGAATACCTCTCTTCGGGCAGGGCTGAGGTTTGAACACACCAAAACAAAAGGTGAAACGGCAGGTAGCGACAGCACGAGTACCAATTCATATTCGGATTTGTTCCCGAACATTTCTATAAATCACAACTTCAACCAATTCAACAGCCTTTCCCTAAGTTACAACTACCGTATTTCCCGACCTTCTTACGACCAAATGAATCCGTTTTTGCAAAAGTTATCCGATTATTCTTACAAAAGCGGTAATCCTCTGCTCAAACCGCAATACACTCACAACATAGGATTGAATTATTCACTCTTTTATATGGCGTTTTTAAGCGTAAATTACGGCTACGGCAGTGATTTCGTCAGTCAGGTGGTTCTTCCATATCACGATGACGGCAGTACATTGAATCGTCCGGACAATATAGCGACAAATCAAAACCTGAATATAGGATTGAGCTTCGTTGCTCCTCTTGCGAAATGGTTGGATGTGAACTTCTACGGGCAGATAAACTTTACCAATGTTGTTTATAAGCAACAAGATGCGGAAATGAAGATAGACAATACGTCCTATATGTGTTTTGCTTCGGTGAATTTCACCCTGCCTGCCAAGATTAAGCTCTCCCTAAGCGGTCATTATATGAGCGGAGGCTTGTGGGCAATATACAAATACGGCGACTCGTATTCATTGAACTTGGGTTTATCGAGAGCCTTCCTGAAAGACGACAAATTGAACGTAAGTATCGGTCTTAACAATATGTTTGCCAAAAGAGATATGAGCAGCGAATTTACCCAGAACAATATGTATCAGACAATCAATACCCGCATTCCGGGAACCATGTTTTCGATTAACCTGCGATATAACTTCGGAAAGATGTACCAAAACAAGAAGTTGAGCAAAATAAAGTCCGATGACATGAATGACAGAGCCGTAGGCGGAACAGGCAACAATGCCGGCGGTAAACGATAAACATTTTTTGTATTTTCCGATTTCGGGCGTAAGAAGGTCCAAGCAAAGAATATTCCGGCACAAACTCCGGTT
>URCX01000137.1 GCA_900546465.1 uncultured Bacteroidota bacterium
TTGCATGTGTTAAGCCTGCCGCTAGCGTTCATCCTGAGCCAGGATCAAACTCTTCATTGTATAATTCCTGTCTTCCTTCTAAAAAAAGGATATTGACTTCGTCTTGTAATGTTCCGTCTTTACCTTACTCCGGTCGGCTTATCTATATTCAATAAAATAAACCGTCCGCTACCTTGGTTCCATTATTCTCAAAGATCTTAATCCCCTCTCGACTTCATTCCCTTCTCCCATCTCTTCATTCATCGTTCCCACCTCATCGCTACCTCATCGTTTGGGATTGCAAAAGTAATACCTTTTCATTTCCCAACCAAATGTTTCCTCAACTTTTTTACCTACAATCCTCCAACTCGCTGGTTTTGACAGAGAAATTTTTTGTCGTTTCCTCATTGTTTTTCTCCTCAAATTGGGGTTTTCTTGCTATATTCGGGCATATCAGATGTCGTTTCGCAGGGGTTTTGAACGGGGTTGTGGATATATTTTGTCAGACTTTCTTTTATTTTCGAGGCATTATCACCTCTCTTCTTTTTAATCATCGTCTCTCATTTCCTTATCGTGATACCATACTATCATATTATATATGCTCCTCTACTATATCTACTACGTGTGTTATTACCATTGTAAAAATAGTCGCCTCGCTACTTGGATAGCCGACTATTTCATACTCTACAAATCAAGGTTTTGTTGTAGTTTTGCAAGGACTTATTGTTTCTAAGCTGTGTACAATAAGAGTGTTCTTATTGTTTGTGGCGTTCTCTTTTCAGTTTACGACGACGTTGCCAGTGTTGCCATCTTTTCAAAGGGGAGGCGGTTCGTGAGGTACGGTTGAGTTTCAGCATCAGTTCACCTTCGGAAGCGAATTTCTCGGTACGGGCTTCGGCTATGCTGGCATTAAGTTCAAAGCCTATGAGGAGTATGAAGGAGTTAATATAAGTCCACAAAAGGAAAATGATTAACACTCCTATCGAGCCGTAGAGTGCGTTGTAGCGGGAGAAGTGAAGTATATAGAAATTGAAGCCTTGGGTTGTAAGAATGAATAATACGGTTGCCAAACTTGCTCCTGCGGAAAAGAAAGTGTAGTTCTTGCGGTTTGCGGGTGTGCAATAATACAGTGCTGCGAACATGAGATAGACTATACTTATGAGAAGAAACCATTTGAGGCTTTTCAGAATGATAAGCTTGGCTGTCGTGTCCAGTATTCCTTCTTGTTCCAAATGTCGAACAAAAATCCGAAAACCGCCTATCAGGGTAAAGCTGATAAGGACAACGATTGCAATAATCAAAACCATTAGAATACTTAGTAATCTACGCTTTAACCATTTGCGTTTTTCTATGCTGTGATGTGATTGGTTGAAAGAGACAAGCATTGCATTTATGCCGCTTGATGCAACATAAATGGAGGAAATGAAACCGACGGACAGCAGTCCGTTATGCTTACGTTGCAATATGTCGATAAGAGTTTTCTCTATTGCAGGATAGACATTTTCCGGCAAAGTATCTTTAAGCAATGAGAAAAGCTGCCCTGCATAATATGCTGTATCGAAATATGGTAACAATGTGAAGAAAAACAATACTAAAGGGAAGATTGCCAAAACGAAATGAAAGGAAACAGCTGCTGCTCTCTGATTCAAAACGCCTTTCATCAAACCTTTGATAAAAAAAACGGTAACATCGAAAAGCGGAACACCTTGGAAACCCGGTATGACCAACATTCGGGAAGTGTGTAATATCTTCCTGACCGGTCGCCAATATATCAACTTTCGCAGATATTTCGTTTTGGTTGAGCCGTCCATCTATTCGTCTGTCAACAAACTTAAATCGATGCTTTTTATATGGTGAGTCAATGCTCCGACCGAGATATAGTCAACTCCGCAACGGGCATAGGATAAGATATTCTCTGCTGTTATTCCTCCGGAACTTTCGGTCTCGTAACGTTGTGCTATAAGTTCCACTGCTTTTCGAGTGTCTTCAACGCTGAAATTATCCAACATTATTCTGTTCACTCCTCCGTGAGCAAGCACACGCCGTAATTCGTCAAGGTCTCGCACCTCTATTTCGATTTTCAGCTCAAGGTGATTTTCTTTCAGATAATGCAGAGTTTTGTCTATGGCATTCTCTATCCCGCCTGCAAAATCGATATGATTGTCTTTCAACATTATCATATCATATAAACCGATTCTGTGATTTATTCCTCCTCCTGTCTTTACGGCATATTTTTCCAAAAGTCGCATACAGGGAGTGGTTTTACGGGTATCCAAAAGTCTTGTAGATGTTCCTTTGATAAGGTTTACATATTCTGCCGTTGTGCTTGCTATTCCGGAAAGTCGTTGCATATAATTCAAGGCTGTTCTTTCCGCAGTCAGTATAGAGGCAGCCGAACCTTCAACTCTGAACAGCACATCGCCCTTTTCTGCATTTTGACCGTCTTTCATCAATGGTGTAAAGACAATGTCTTTATCCGTTAACTCGAAAACCTTACATGCGATATCCATTCCGCAAACCACACAGGCTTGTTTTGCCACTAATTTGGCTTTTCCTCGCTCGGTTGAGGGTATGCACGCCAATGAAGAGTAATCACCCTCTCCGACATCTTCTTTAAGAGCGGAGAGGATGTGTTGTTCAATATATTGTTCGTTCAGTTCCATTATCGCTTGTTGATTATCAGCACTGTTTCCCAAGAGAAGCCTTCTGCGAAAATTCGTAATATGTATGAAGATGTGCCGAGTTGGCTGAGGTCTATGCTGTTTTCTCCTTTCACTATACATATATTGTCCATTGTTTGAACGATACTGCCGTTCATTGCTATGATTTCCAATCTTGCAACAGGCAATTCTTTTTCGGAAATCAGGCAAATATTTCCTGTTGAAGGATTAGGGCTGATCTTTATCGCCTTTTTATCGTTCTCGACAGCAGTCAAGCCTACACCTTCTGTAACATCAACATTTATGGAACCGGAATATTTCATATCACATACTCCGTTCTGTACGGCTACACGGTAATTGTATATACCTTTTTCCCTAAGTACATCCGTAAAGTAAATACTGTCCTCCGAATTCTCTATTCTCTCCCAATTAAATTCGGGTTTCCTTCTTTCCCAATAAAGAACATCTCCCACATTGGCTCTGAGCTGCAATCTTATTTCCTTGTTTGTTGCAGGGTTTTCGCTTACAAGAAATACATTTCCTCCTCTTGTCGTTGCGTCAATGAAAATGGTAACAATGTTACTTGTATCCGTTACAAAGGTTGAACGAACCACTCTGCGGAAATAAGTTGTGGTGAAAAGCTGTCGCATTTCCAAATCCTTTCCTGTGGAGAGAGAACTCAATGTACTCTCGATCCAATTTTCTCCGTCGGTACTCATAATCCATTGATACTCGAATGTGCCATCTCCTCCGGTAGGGGTGCTGCCTACAAGAGTGTTTGCCACCACGCCTTCGCAGACTGTCTGGTCTTGAGATATGGTATTGTTGAATATAGGGGTGTAAGGAGTGCTTATACTGTACTCTTGTCCGTATGAAGTGCCGAAAGAGTTAACTGCAAATGCTCTTATATAATATGTAGTGTTTTCCGAAAGATTGCTTATTGTGCTCGAAAATACTCCTAAGCCCGAGCCGGATTCTATAACATTATTTGTCAAATCCGGATTGCTTGTTACAGCCCAGCAAATACCCTTTCTTGTAACATTGCTTACGCCTTCGTATGTTACTTCGCCGGAAACGCTTATGCTGTTATGAGAAGCAAGGGCAGGTTCGTTCGTTACAACAATCGGCACTTGCAAAACAGCATTCACGACTATGTTTTTTATGCTCAATGACGCCATATTGGACACGCCTTCAAAAGCTATGAAATATTCATCGCTCAAATCCGTCAACTCTATCGTGTCTCTTGTATAGCTTGTTGCCGCTGTGGCAAAGGTTCTGAGCGTATTCCATTGTTCGGATACGCTTCTGCGGTAAAGTATCTTCAATGTATCGACAGCAGATGTGCTTGCGGAAAGCATTTGTTGCCTGTCGAAACTGATGAATGTGTTTTCAAAATTTTGGAGCTTGAATATCGGCAATACAAGAGTATCTCTTGCTCCTGTTGTTGTGGCAGAAAATTCGTATGAAGTATTGTCCTCAGAGAATGTCCAAGCATTCAAGTCAACACAAGTTGCGGAAACAGTGTATGGATATGTGGAAATTCTCTCACATCTTGTCGTTATCTGCAACTCTTCTCCATATTGTAAGTGGCCGTTGTTCTTTGCGAATGCTCTGACATAGTATGTAGTGCTTGGCTCCAAGTTGTTCAAGTTGATAGTGTAGTTATCAGCAACTGTTGTTTCCATAACATTATCATCTAATGTAGGCATGGAATGTGTTGCATAGCACAAGCCCAATGTATGAACAGGGTTGTTGCCGTTTGAAAGCAAAGAGGCATTGACTTCTGCTGCAATATCGGTAACTTTATTGTATGATAGCGTTCTCACATCCGGGAAAGCCGTCATGTCTGTCTCAAATATCTCTATATCATCTATGCAAACACCATAGCCTCCTCTCACTACGGCTTCAAAAGCCACATAATACTCGGCAGAAGGTGAAGGAAGATTTATAGTCTCTTCCGTCCAAGTGTTTTGTGCAGAGGTAAAGGATTGCAAAAGCGTCCATTCGGCACTTGCAGATGTCTTGTAATAAACTTTCAAGTAGTCATTTATTCCTGTTTTTGCTTTCAAAGCATAGTCAAACTTCAAAGCAGGTTGACTTATACCGGAAAGGTTCAACGGTAAGGATACAAGTTTGGTTGTCTGTGTGCCTCCTCTCCAATCGGAACGAATGAATGCCCAATGGGAACCGTCATCGGCACTTGATATTGCTCCGCTTTCGTATGCGGTATCGGTCAATGTCCATTTATTGGATACGAAAATGCCGAACTCCTGCCCCCAACAATCGAAGTGAGTATTGTTTGTTTCAAAACTTTCTACGAAAGGAATTTCGGTTTCTGCGAAACATGTGGTATGAACCGTGATTGCCTCACCGTAACCCACCCTGTCGGCTGTTTTGGCGTATGCTCTGAGATAATATTCCTTATTTGGCAGCAAATTATTCAACTCTACGGCAAATTGATTGGACGATGAGG
>URCX01000138.1 GCA_900546465.1 uncultured Bacteroidota bacterium
GCATCAAGTTACGGTGACCTCAGCAGAACCCCGTGGTGCTATCTGAAAAAACGCTGGTTCATTGACCACCTGAACAAAAAGGGCCTTCCTTATGATGATCTGGTCGTGGACGATGTTACCGGCGTTACCTTCTACGAGAGCCAGAAAAGAACGTCCCAAGCATATATGAGAAAGCTGCGGTAATGGAACACTGCGCCCATCGTCACCACTTCTATCAGCAGCAGGAGGAGCTTATGGCCGAAAATAAATTCGTTGTCAAAACGGTATTCCATGATAAAAATGGAGACACTTTGCTTCGTGAAGATTACCGTGAGACGCGAGAAAAAGCACAGGAGCTCAAGGATTTGGCCGATTTTGGCTATGCCGGACTTTTTGGCAAAGGTCAAACGAAAGTTACCACCGAAATCATTGAGCGCTAACACCAACCATCATTTCCTATATCAAAAAACACCAAAATTGGAGGTTGAGCCTGCAAACACACAAATGGCTTGACATAGAATAAACAGCCTTTATTGCCGTTTTTTCGTTGAAAGGGCTGTTCGATATGTTTTATTTGCATAACTTTGCAAGCGTATTTTGATTTCAAACGAACCAAAACAACAAACAAATGAAACAATACATCGGAATACTCAACAAAACATGGCTTGCATTACTTCTTGCAACCGTGCTTTTTGCCGGCTTCCTTACAATCATCTATCATTTCGCAGCTTGGGAAGCATTCTTCACAGGACGCAAAGCCGTTATCATATCATACGGACTAATGCTTATAATGGTCGTATGCGTTTTCTCCGCAACCAAAGGCACAAGACGCCGCCTTTTGCAAATGAGAGCATGCACCATACCGCAAAAAGCAGAAAAGTACAGAACACTGATTATAAAACGTCTCGTCTTCTACAACCTTATAAACGACATAGCACTCATCGGTCTCTTCCTATGCGGCAATATGAATTACCTTCTTTTCAGCGGAATATCCGTGCTGCTGATACTGCTTTCCAAACCAAACGAGACCAAATTGAAAATAGACCTCTCATTAAACGAGAAAGAAATACAAGAATTTGAACAACTAAAATTTGAAAAGACATGGAGTTTGAAATAAAACGAAAAGAGAAACTGACCAGCAACATCTTCTTAATGGAAGTTGAAGCGGCATGGGTAGCCAGAGCAGCCAAGCCCGGGCAATTCGTCATCGTCATAATAGACGACAAAGGTGAAAGAATACCTTTGACCATCTGCGACTATGACACGGACAAAGGTACCATAACCCTCGTATTTCAAATCGTCGGAAAATCCACCGAACGAATGGCATTACTCGGATTAGGCGACCGCTTCAAGGATATAGTCGGACCATTGGGCAAAGAATCCATGCTTGTCCACCTTTCCGACCAAGAAGCCAAAGATAAACGTATCCTCTTTGTGGCAGGAGGTGTGGGAACTGCACCTATCTATCCTCAATTAAAGTGGGCAAAAGCCCACGGCATGAAAGCAGACGTCATCATAGGAACCAAGACCAAGAAAACTTTGATTTTGGAAGACATGATGAAAGAGTATGCCGATAATCTTTACATCTGCACCGATGACGGAAGCTACGGTATGCACGGTTTGGTTACCGACGCAATCAAATACTTGGTTGAAGAGAAGAAACAACAATATGACGAAGTCGTAGCCATAGGACCTATGATTATGATGAAGTTCGTATCCATTCTGACCAAAGAACTCGGCTTGAAAACCACGGTCAGCCTCAACTCTCTTATGGTTGACGGAACAGGAATGTGCGGAGCATGCCGTGTAAGCATAGGAGGCAAAACCAAATTCACCTGTGTCGATGGACCGGAGTTCGATGCCCACCTTGTGGACTTCGATGAAGCCATGAGAAGACAAGCAATGTACAAAACCCATGAGATTGCCACAGACTCCAAAACTCATAAATGTAACCTTACCGCCGAAGTCAACCACACAATCAAACGTCGCAGAGTACCTGTAAGGGAGCAAGACCCTGTCATAAGAGTAAGCAATTTCGACGAAGTATGCTACGGCTACACCGCAGAGGAAGCCATGGAAGAAGCAGACCGTTGCTTGCAATGTAAAAACCCCGGTTGCATAGGAGCATGCCCCGTATCCATCAACATACCGGCTTTCATCAAGCAAATAAAGGAAGGAAACTTCGCCAACGCCTATAAAATCATAAGCCAATCCTCCTCATTGCCGGCAGTATGCGGAAGAGTATGTCCGCAAGAAACCCAATGCGAAGGCAGTTGTATCTTAGGCAAAAAAGGCGACCCCGTTGCAATAGGCAAATTGGAGCGTTTCATAGCAGATTGGGCAAGAGAAGTAAAACTTAACTTCACCGAAGTAGAACCTGCCAACGGAAAGAAAGTAGCCGTTGTGGGAGCAGGTCCGAGCGGATTGACCTGTGCAGGCGACTTGGCAAAGAAAGGCTATGATGTAACCATCTTTGAAGCCCTCCATCAAGCCGGCGGAGTATTGGTATATGGAATACCTGAATTTCGTTTGCCGAAAGACAGCGTAGTAAAAGCCGAAGTGGAGAATGTAAAGAAGTTAGGAGTAAAGATAATCAACGACGTAATCATCGGACGAAGCATAACCATAGACGAACTCTTCGACAAAGAAGGCTTCTCCGCCGTTTACATTGCCTCCGGAGCAGGCTTGCCTAAATTCATGAACATACCGGGCAAGAACCTTAACGGAGTTGTATCCGCCAATGAGCTTTTGACCCGTTCCAACCTCATGAAAGCATACAAAGACGGCTATGACACACCAATCTATCCGGGAAAGGTAACCATAGTCGTAGGAGGCGGAAATGTAGCAATGGACGCTGCACGTACCGCAAGACGATTGGGAGCGGAAGTACATCTTGTTTATAGAAGGAGCAAGGCGGAAATGCCGGCAAGAGCCGAAGAAGTGGAACACGCAAAGCAGGAGGGCATAGAATTTCACTTCATGACCAACCCCGTTGAAATCCTCGGAGACGAAAAAGGCTGGGTTAAAGCAGTGAAATGTATCAAAATGGAATTGGGAGCCCCTGACGCAAGCGGAAGACGTTCACCTGTCGAACTCAAAGGCAGCGAACACGAACTCCAAGCCGATTGCGTAGTCATGGCGTTGGGAACAGCACCTAACAAACTGATAACCGACACCACCGAACACCTCAAATCCACCGAGTGGGGAGGCATACTCACCGATGACAAAGCCGCAACATCACGCGAAGGTATCTTTGCAGGAGGCGATGCCGTCATAGGAGCAGCCACCGTCATACTCGCAATGGGAGCAGGCAGGAAAGCAGCAGCAAGCATTGACGAATACTTGAAAAACAAATAAAACCATAACAACACAAAACACCGAAACGCTGTAACAACCCGTTACGGCGTTTCTATTTTTATGCCATTTGCCAAAATGCAACACTGCTCCGCTTTGTAGGATTAATCGCTCATGCTGCCGCATTCAATATTTTGAAACATTCTCCGCCCTCTGTATCCGATATTTTGACTGTACACTTATTTTGCAGGCAGGCACAAAATTTTTTTCTCCAAAACACAATGAAAGCCATGAATATAACACCGCACTTATTCACCCTTTCCGTAAAGAAAAGAACTTAAAGAAAGGAGCGAAGAGATTTTTGTTCCTCTCTATTTATAGGGTTTATTTTCAGGAGATACCAAGCCGATAAAATAAAATGCCGTTTGAGTTTTTTCTTTCGGCGTTTTATTTTTCCCAAACGCCCTTTCAATTTTCCGAAAGGACGGTTCGATTTTTTTGTATCTTTACAACACACAAACAAAGCAGGAATTATGTGGAAGAAATTACTCTTATTGCCATTGGTGAACTTGTGTCGGATTTTGGAGAACATAAGTGGTTATTTTGTTTGAAGTCCTCGCAATAGGAGGGAGGAGTGTCGGCGGATTGCTTTAAGGCTTTGAATTATCGTAAAACGAAGTTCGATTATTTTGCGGTCTAATTTGCGGAAATTGTATGTGCGAAAGGCTGAAACAGCCTCTTAAAAGTGTAAAAGCATGGAATGATTGACCTTTTCTTTATAAGGAGAAAAGCCATTGACAATCATCGGGTTAGTTAGTTAGTTAGTTAGTTAGTTAGTTGCGGAAAAGTCTTTGAAAGTTTTGCAACATTAAAAATATGTCCTATATTTGCAACGGACTTTGGTCTTATTACGAGCCGACCAAAGCCCGAAAACAGATAGAATTATTTGCGGCTCTGACAAGAAAAAACAATTTTAGAATGCTAAAAAGAACAATTTTGATTGCGGCTTTGATGCTGTGCGGTATCGGAGCAATGGCTCAGTATAATATGGGCAAGGCAGAGAGTTTCAAAAGGCACAACTTCGGACTGGGTGCGAATTTCGGCAGTTTTCCACTTCATAAGGATTATTGTGAAGCGATTGCAACGCATGGTTGGATGACAGATATAAGGGTTATGAGTGCTTTTGCATGGAATGTTTCGTTCAAGTATGAGTATATGTTCAACAAAAAGTTCTCCTTGTCAGCGGAGGCAGGATACACCAATCAGCGTTTGGGGATACGCAGCGATGTGTATTATCCTATACCTGCGACAGGTACTTCTTCGCATATAAGCGAGTATTCGACCATGGGGATACATCAGTTGTATGTTCCGATAATGGCGAACTATCGTTTGAGGGTGGCTGATTGTGCGAACTTCGTAATCGGTGCAGGTGTCAATGCCTCTCTTGCTTTCAAGGATAAATTCGAGACAAAGGATTTAACGGGTAATGTAGGAGTGAAGTTCAAGAATGCGGTGGATATGGATTTCGTTTTGAGGGCAGGTTTTGAAATTGAAAGCCGTCACAGAATGCAGTTTAATGCGACATATATGGTTTCTCCGATGTACAATTTGGAGTTTTACAGGGGAGAGTATTCCACTTTTTCCTACCAAGAGGGAGACAATGTGTCGAGGCTGATGTTTGGTTTTACTATATTCTTATAATATATAATTAGGTATAGTCGGACGGTATCGAGAAGCGGATTGTAAGAAGTGCAGGCTTGAAAGCGGGAAGAGGGCTTTCAAGCCTGCATTTTATTTTTCGGCATTGGCTGCGTTTCG